>NZ_PIRM01000006.1 GCF_003049735.1 Campylobacter concisus
TTAGTTACAAAAGTGGGACAGTCTCTTAAAAATTCCAATGATTATAAAGCCATCACCCTTTTAATACCATAAAAATAGTTTTCTAAAATTTTTGCATATATTTTTGTCAAGACTTAAAATCTACTCAATGAAATTCTAAATATCTTAAAGAGACTTATAAAGCAACTCTTATTTAAATCACTCCCCAAAACATATCATAAAAATATTTATACCATCTTCGTGTTTGTATTTTAGGGCATGGCCGTGCTTTTTAAAAATTTGATTTGCTATGTAAAGTCCAAGTCCAAGTCCAGAATTTGAAGTTTCTACTCTTCTATTAAACGCCCTATCAAACTCAAGTCTTTCTTGCTCAAGCTCGTCTCCCACGCTGCTGATGCACAGAGCATTTTTATCTATCCTTACGATGACTTTGTCGCTTGAGTATTTTAAGGCATTATCGATCAAATTTTTAACTCCGGTCGCATAAAGCTCAAAATCAACCTCAACAGCGCTTATCTCACCATCTGCTAGCACATCTATGCGGCTTGTATCTTTTAGCAAAAGCATATCTACCGAGTGATCTACGATGTCTATGACTCGGTGTTTGTTCTTTTTAAGCTCCCACTCGCTCGATACTAGTTTTTCGACCTTGACAACCTCGCCTAGTATCATCTCTAGCCTTATAAAAATTTGTTTTAACCTGTCTCCCGCCTTATCGTCTTGTAAAATTTCAGCGATCATATCCGCCATGATCCGCCCTTTCATTATCGGGTTGCGAAATTCATGCAAGATATTACGCAAAAAGAGCGCTCTAGCCTGTTTTATGGCGTCTATCTTTTGCATAGTCGTGTTAAATTCGCCAGCGATTTGGCCTATTTCGTCGTTTGCCTCTACTTTTATCAGCCTAAATTTATCCTCCTCGCCTGCTCTTCTTATCATATTTTTTAAATTTCTAAGCCTTAGCAGTTTTTTCAAAACGACTATAAAAAATGCGACCATTACTATATTTACTACGAGCCAAAGCACCCAAATGCCATTTGAAGAAATTTCTTCTAAATTTTCTAAAGGCACATCGTTTTTTGCTATGTCATCTTTGCTTGATATATTAAGCCCTGCCGCATCCATAATGCGTGAAAACATTTTTGGATCGATAGAAGAAAATCTAGGCACAAAATAAAACTTTTTGTTATACCTTATCATATCAGCATACGAGTCGCTATAAATTTTCTCTCCGCCTTGCCTGATCTTAATAGGATCAAGCTCGCTACTTTTAAGACCTATTTGCGCTAGTTGTTTAGCCGCGTTGCCTTCTACTTGTCCTCGTATACGCATACCCAGCATAAAGCGCTCATAAGTATGATACTCTGCGTCTCTAATCTGCTTTTTTGATTCGATAAAAAATGCCAAATTTACCGTAATGAGCGCGGCAAAAAAGAAAAAAGATATGAGTTTTATGATAGATATATTACGCATTGATAAATTTATACCCTATACCGCGCACGGGGTGGATGAAGTGTGGATTTTTAGGGTCGTCTCCTATCTTTTGGCGCAAGCGCCCTATGGCTACGTCGATACTTTTTAGCCCGCTTTGAAATTTAGCCTGACCTAAATTTAACAAAATATCCTCTCTTGATACGACTATCCCCTCTTTTTCATAAAGGTAGATAAAGATGTCAAATTCTGCCTTTGTAAGCGCTATGACTTCTCCATTTTTTAATATGGTGCGTCTTTGTTTATCTACGCAAAAGGTTTTGGAGTCATTGCCGGCTTGTATCCCTCGGCGAAGTATCGCCCTTAGCCTAAATGCAAGCTCTATTGGCTCATAGGGCTTTGCCATGTAGTCGTCCGCCCCAAGCTCAAAGCCCTTTATCTTATCTAGCGTTTCGCTGCGAGCCGATGAGATGATGATAGGTAGCGACGGGTAGCTATGCCTTACCTGCTTGCACACCTCAAGGCCGTCCATATCAGGCAAGCCAAGGTCAAGTACCAATGCATCAAAGGTATTTTTCTCATTTAAAATTCTAAGTCCCTCAAGCGGGTTTGTGACTATGGCTACGCTTATCTCGCTTTTTGCAAGTGCATATTTTAAAAGCTCGGCTAGTTCAAGGTCGTCTTCTATAAGTAAAACTTCTATCATAGTGGTGATTATATCAAATTTTAAATTTTGAAACTAAAAATATTTTTTTAGTTAATGTTACCAAAACCTTACCGTTTTTCGTGAGCCTGCGTGTTATGATTTCACTAATAAATCCAAGGGGGATGCCATAAAACACAGTGGCTTTGTGTTTTAAAAGGGCGTGGTTATTCTAGACATATCACCAAATGGCAAAAACTGAAAGGTAAATTTTACATAGCGTGGCATGATCGCAAGTGATGATGCGATAAGCCAAGCTTAAAAAGGCGGCATTGTTAAATGCCTAAAAAAGAAATTTAAGGAGTTTAGAGTGAAAACATCTTTTTTAACTACAAGCAAGAGTAAATTTGCTCTTAGTTTGGCTGCACTTATGGCTATGGCGACCTGTACAAGTGCGAGTGAGAGCTTGGAAGAGGCTTTGCAGGCAAGCACTATGGGTGCGACCTTATTTTCATACTACGATATGGACTCGACAGAGTACTTCCCGCCAGCTAGCAGAACAAATAAAATTCGCGAGCACATCGGTGGTTTAGGTGCTGAGCTTAGGTTCTTAACTGGCTCTTACTATGGCTTTAAGCTTGGTCTTACGGCTCAGGGCTTAGTAAATTTTGCTCCGTCAAAGGCTGCAAAAGAGTATTTTGCCTATGACTGGAATAGCGAAGGCGTAGCGCTTTCAGAGGCCTACTTAGGATATGAAAATGACTACATCGAATTTAAACTCGGCCGTCAGTACTACAACTCAAAATACACAGGCCTAGTGCCGCCGCTTGTGGCTACAAACACGGACGTGGGCTACAAAGAGGCATTTGAGGGCGTGAGCGCTAGGATAAAGCTTGATAGCATAAATACCGTTATCGGCCTAGCTGACTTTTGGAAATTTGCAGGTAGATCAAGCGCAGTAACAGGCGGTGATCACGGCGCGCCAAGGTTTAAAGATAGAGTTATCATCGGCGGCTTTGGGCCTTACGGCTATAAATTTGACAACATCTTTAACTCATTTGCAACATATAGCGGCATCCCAGGCGTCTCGCTCACAGCTGGCTACGCAAATGTCTCAGGCATCGAGTATGACGACGCAGCCAACTCAAAAGGCGATATAAATTTCTACTTCGCAGCTGCTGGCTACAAAACGCCTACACTTTTTGAAAACGCAATCGTTGGCATAGACTTTATGTATAAAGGCTCAAGAACAAACGGCACTTTAAAAGAGAATTTCGACTTTAACGGCGATTACTATGCAGGCATGATAGGACTTTACAACGCTTATGGCGCTGATTTTAGATACGCATACTCAACCGTTAGCAAAAACCAGATGTCGCTTCAAGGTATAGGAAACGACGTTGGCTCATTTACGGCCACTCCGATCTATGGTCCGTTTTTATTTATGAATTTTGCTGGTATGAATTTACATAAATTTAGCGCAGGCTACGACCTTAGCAATGTAGGCGCCGAGGGTCTTAGAGTGGATGCTGACTACTGGTATGGCAAACAGCACAATGGTAGCAACGTTCGCTCAGGCGGCCTTCATGGTCAAGCACCAGGAACTAGAATCGACGTAAAGGGCTGGGGTGTGCAAGTAACTTACAAAGTCCCTGCGGTTAAGGGTCTAAAACTATCAGCTATCTATGAAACATTAGATAGAAAGCTAAAATATACAAACGGCAGCTCTAACGGCAAGACAAGAGATGAAGAACTTTGGTTAAGAGCCTCTTATGACTTTGATATATTGAAATAAATTTGAAACAAGGAGTATAAAATGGTAGAAAATAACGAACTATCACGTCGCTCGTTTTTAAAACGTAGTGGCGCACTCACACTTGGCTCAGTTGCAGCAGGATCAGCGCTGCTAACAGGCTGTGATAACCCAAATAACCACCTCATCCACCCAGAAAAGGAGACCACAAAAGCACCTGATGTGCCAAAATGGCTAGGTGTCGAGCCTGAAATTTCAGACAAAGATATAAAAGAGACGCTTGAAACCGATGTGCTTATCATCGGTGCTGGCGTTTCAGGGCTTCACGCTGCGCGCGCTGCTAGCGAAAAAGGCGCAAGGGTTATCGTCCTAGAAAAAGCCGGTCGCTTTCAGGTTAGAAGCGGTCAGTACGGCACTCTAGGCAATAAATTTCAAAGAGAGCTTGGTATCAAATATGACAAGAATGCGGCCATAAATGAGCACTTAAAACAGATGGGCTACCGCGCCGATCAGCGCGTTTGGAACTACTGGGCGGATCACAGCGGCGAGGACTTTGACTGGATGATAGAGCTTGCTCCTGCGGTGCATTTTATGAAAGAGACCGATACGCAGCTTGATAGAAGTAAGATAAATTTGATGGTTATGCACTATCCACTCCCGGCCGGATACGACCCAAGTAAGGAAAACAGCCCAAGCTATCCAACTGTTATGTCCTTTTTACCTAGCCAAGAGCCGATGATGGAGCTAGTTTATGAAAAGTCTATAAAACAAGGTGCAAAGTATATCTTTAAAACTCGTGCAAAAAAGCTACTTCGCGACAAAACGACTGGCAAAATGCAAGGAGCGATCGCGCAAAATATGGCTGATGGCTCATATATCAAGATAAATGCTAAGTCGGTGATACTTGCTACGGGCGATTATATGAATGACCCTGAGATGGTAAAGACATTTGTGCCGTGGGTGGCAAATTTCTTCTGTCCGTTTCCAAACAGAGACTACAAAAACAATCCGACCAACACGGGAGACGGACACAAACTTGGCTCATGGATAGGTGCAAAGCTAGAAGACGGACCGCACGCACCAGTCGCTCACACGCTTGGCGGACCGCTTGGCGTTGATGCGTTTTTACTAACAAATGCAAAGGGAGAGCGCTTTACAAATGAAGATCTAAGCGGTCAGCAAGTCACTCAGCCGCTCTCTCGCCAACCAGGAGGCTTTGGCTGGCAAGTATTTGACTCTAAATTTCCAGAGCAAGTCGGCCTCATGGGCGTATCACACGGCAGCGTAAACCACTGTGTAGAAGATAATCCAAAGCTTCCACCTGACTGCCAGTGGGCGATAGGCAAAACATCATATATATCGGTAAAAGATATTGAAGAGATGCCTGATGTCATAAAAGCAAACACCATTGAAGAGCTTGCTAGTAAGCTCTACCCTGATAACAAAAAGGCGCAAACACAGTTTTTGGCGACCATAAAACGATACAACGAGCTATGCGACAAAGGCCATGATGATGACTTTGGCAAGACCGCTAAGAGGATGTTTCCAGTCCGCCATGCGCCGTTTTATGCTGGCAAAATGGGAGTAGGTGCGAGCCTGGTCGTCATGGGCGGCTTCACCGTAGAGCCAAGCACTGCAAATGTGCTAGATACCGACTATAACGAAATTTCAGGACTTTACGCCTGCGGTAACGTTATGGGCGGACGCTTTTTGGGAGATTATCCAGTAGTTTTAGCCGGCACTAGCCACGGAACATGCCTATGCTACGGACGCTTAGCAGGCTATCAGGCTGCGGCAAACGCAAAAGGAGTACAAGCATGAGCAATAGAAAAAAATATACGATAATAGGACTAATAGTAGCCGCTATCGTGGGCTTTATAGCTTTTCATCAGATAGAAGCAGCTAGCCACAAGGCTGAATTTTGTATCTTGTGTCACAACATGCAACCAGAATACGACTCTTATACAAAAGGAAATTTGCTAGCTAAAAAGCATAAAGATGCAAATGTAACATGCCACGACTGCCACACTCCAACTATAGGTGAGCAGCTAAATGAGGTCAGGATGTATGCAACTGGCGACTTTGAGACACCAACAAAACAAAGAGGCTTTACTAACGAGCAGTGCACCAGCTGTCACAAGATAGCTGATATCAGGAAAAAGACCGCACACTACGGCCTATCTAACCCACATGAAGGCACTCACAATAAAGACAATGAGATGCTTCAGTGTCAGTCATGCCATGCCGTGCATCATCCGCAAAAGCTAAATACTTGTATGTCTTGCCACCCAATAGACTGGAAGGTAGATAGCAGCTGGAAGATGTATCCTCCTACTAAAAAATAATCTCTCATCCGCCTCATCTGGGGCGGATAATCTTTTTATCTAAAACTCCTTTAAATACGCAATTTTAACCTCTATCATTTTAATATTTTTAACTTTTCTTTCTAAAAAATAAACTTTTTACGAAAATTTGCATTTCTAGCGCAGATTTTTTCCAAAATTGGTGTAATTACTATAAAGACATTTTAAAAAGGAAGAAAATGAAAAAATTTTCATTAATAGTAACTAGCACTGCTAGCACGAGAGAAAGTTCAAATGGTGAGGTGATTTACCATGGCTAATGCATATATAGTAAATGATCACAGCCTAGTCATAAATGTGAGGTCAGGTTTTTTAACATATGGTAGAGCCATAGGTAGATTTGCACATGCGTGCCGTGAGAAAAATCAGACTGAGCATATAAAGTATCTTAACAAAACCCCAGCCACTATTAATCGCTACAAGCTCCTAAGCGAGTTTAATGGCAATGGCAATATGAGAGATGCTAACGGCAAAGATGATGAGCTGCATAATATGGCTTTTGTAAAGAATTTACTTAAAGGCTTTCAGGATAGCTTTAAAGAAGACTATGGCAAGCAATCCTACACACAAAAACGACAAGGTAAAGATATAGTTATACGTAGAGCTTGGCGCAAAGATATGGCTAGTTTTTGTGAAGTCATCATCACATTTGGTACAGACAGAGAAAAGGAGCCAAAAGAAGGGCTAAACGACGAAGAGTCAAAATTTATAAATGAAAACATATGCATGGATAGAGTAATGAGATTTGTAAATGCATACTGCGCGAAGTATGGCGCAAAGTGTCTGCTTGTGGCTGAGCATAATGACGAAAAGACCAAGCACTATCACATCATCTTTACAAACTACAACTTTGAGAAGCATGCAAATTTGAGATTTAGTGGCAGGTCAAAAACAGCAAAATTTGGTAAAGAGCTACAAGATATGGGAGCAGAGGCATTTGAAGGTCAGGTACTTCGTGGTAAGTCAAGTAAAAATAGACACAAGAATTTAACCCAAATGCACCAAATAGCAAGTGAATATAAGAGCGAGCAAGAGCTAAAAGAGAAAATTCAAAAGCTTATAGAAGCGGAAGCAAATAAGTATATGCAAAAGAAAGAGCCTTTGTTGGGCGACGAGTACTTTAGGTTAGAGCCAAATGAAAAAAGAGCTTTAATAGTAGGTCTTAGAAATTCTGTTTTTGAACAAATGCAAGAAAGCATAACCATCACATCTGATGAGCAGCTAAAAGAAAAGGTAGAACTTCTTGATGGGCAAGTAACAGAACAAAACAAGATCATAGAGGAAGATAAAAAGAAAAGCTTAGAAGTCTTAAAAGAAAAAGAGCAGCTAGAAAAAGAGCTAGATGATTTAAAAGAGATTCAAGCTGAGCAAGACAAAGAGATAATGCTTCTTAAAAATAGAGTAAAAGCACATACTAATCAGCAAACAAAGATAGATGAACAAAATGCATTGATAGAGAGTAAGAATAGAGAAAATCAATCTCTAGCACGTAAAAGCAAAAGCTTGCAAAAAGAAAATATCAGGCTAAGAGACTTTAATGACAAAAGCTTAGGTCTTTTACTTGAAATAGCAAGCACCGATCCTGAGCTAAAAGAGATAATAGTAAATGAGATGCCAGAGTTGAGTGGTAAATTTACAAAAGATGATGCATTGATGGAGATGGGGTAGTAAGCATTCTTTAAAATTTACAATGCGTAATCTATAAATTTAAGCCACCAAAGTAAGCTAGCCGTGTAAATTTTACCAAGTAAATTTACACTGGCTTGCTTACAAACTTGCGGTATATCCTACGCAACACTCCTATATCTCATATAGACATACTCATAAATTTTCTATCTGCACGCCGAGATACTTATATCATCATAACACTCAGGTAGCTCGCCCCAGAGCGTATCGCAAAAAGATAAGACCAAGCATTGGCACGTAGTATTGATACGATGTGAGGTTTGACCCTGGGCGCAAAAACTCCGCCAACTCTCAAAGGTCGCTCTCTAGCATTTGTAAATTTAGCCATTTATATTTTGCTTGCTATTTTAGCATTTTATGGGTATGGATTGTTATTTTGGGAGAAAGAAATTTTATGAGTAAAATTTTGAGAGAGGTTTTTGCATGTATTAAAGTAATATTTATCTTAAGCAAAAACTTAGACCTTTTATCGGCAAATGTCATTTTTAATGGATAAAGTTTTGTTTAGGTTGTATCTTTGTAAATAAAAATTTTGCCCGTCTGGCTAAGACCTTACAGCAAGCTCGGACCGAGCTTGCTAAGTAAGTTTATCAACATACTAAAAATGTTGATAAATATACTAGAAACTGGCATTAAATTTTCTTGGATTATAACAAATAAATTCATAATGTAACATACTGCATGTGATGTAATGTGCAGTACATGATGTAACATTCAGTATGTGATGTCACATGCAGCACTTGATGTAATGTATAGTACATGATGTAACATGCAGTAGGTGACGTAACGTATAGTATGTGATGTTATGTATATTTTCGCAGATGAGAGAGTATTAGGATAGGTGGATATTTATTTTTAGAAAGATATTATTGAAGTTGTATGTCTAAAAAGCGCTTGGCGTATATCTAATAGTGATGATTATAACGGCCTTATTTTTTTCATTGACCCTATAAATCACTGTATAGTTTTTAACAAATAGCTGTCTATAGCCCATATTGGCATATCTGCCAACTTTTCTAATAGCACCACGATTTGGTATCTCATCTAGGCTAAGAATAGCATTTTTGATAGCCTCTAGCGTAGAGTTTGCAGCACCTGACGAGAGCAAAGATAGTGCGATATATTTATAAATCGCTTCAAGCTCTTCATAAGCTTGTGGTGAGATCAGAACTTTATACTTACTCAAGATACTTATCTTTTAAACTAGCAAAAACGTCTTTTGCTTCTAGCATCTTTGTATCTGCTGTTATCTTAGCTTCAGATGATGCGATGGCGCTATCTATATCGGCTGTGGCTACTAGCTTATCGTATGTCTTTATGCTCATCACAACCAAGTCTCCATAACCATTTTTAGTTACAAATATTGGTTCATCCTTGCTATTGCATAGCTGTGAAATTTCATTTGTGTTTCTAAGCTCTTTTATAGGTACTATTTGAGGCATATGTTATTTCCTTTTAATAATATGACATGATTATAGCATAATTGTGTTAGTAATTTAGATGGCTTTATCTAACTAACTTGGCAAGCTAAAAAATATAAGCCCAAGTATCAAACATTTCCTACCTTCCTTTATCCCATAATAAATTAATAATATTATAAATACAATCACAATAAAATATCTAAAACAGTAGTGGTGGCTTAATATGCAAAACAACGAAATAAATATAACCTACTCTTGCGAAGAGACATTAAAAAAGATAAAAGAGTATATGGCTGATGCGAAATGCGTAACTCTTTATACATCTAGTTTGAATTCACTCACATCGTACTCTAACGGCATAGCTAATGAGATCATATCTAATCTAATATTTTCTAAGAAGAGAGATAAAAAAGATGTGTCGATCGTATCTGACTTTTATATAGATAAAGAGAGCTTTACTGATAGCAAACTAAATAGAATAAGAGAATTTGAATATAGAGATATACCAGTAAAGATTGTCCATAAAAAGAGTGCAGTTGACAAGTTTTTTGCAAATTTAAAAGAGAAGATAAGCCCCATAAAAAGCAAAGCAAGATATGAAGCTGAACTTGAAGCTGCTCAGGATGAGCATGAGAGAAATTTGCTAAAAAGCATGGGTGAAACAAAGACAGAAGCTATAAGCTTTTATGATATGTTTGAGACCGTAGTATCCAACTACGACGACGCCAAAGATATTGTAAAAGAGTGCCTAAATACCTTAAAAAATGATCTACTAAGTGATGCTAGCTCTTTGATATCTAGCGAGGGACTAGATGGAGCTAAATTTGAAAAAAGTATTGAAGAGTGTTTTAGAGAGTTAGATAAGAATTTAAGCGAGTTAAATAAAGAAAGCGGAGAGTTTTTGCTAAAGCAAATATTTCTTTTTATACTAAGCATAGTTGATCTAAGTGATCCAAAGGCAGCGCTTAAAAAGGCAAACGGATGCTTTTTATTCTATGAGCTTAGTAAATTAACCTACAAGATGGTTGAGCATCAAAGTAATAGATCTCTTTATGGCGTAACCTTACCTATCCTTAGTTTTTTCACATCTAGATTTGCTTCTATTATAAATACCCTAAATATAAACTCAAGCTGCAATGTATTAGTATTTAAGCAAGATAAATCCTCTAATTCTGGCTTTTTTATAGACTTTACCCATCTAAATTTAGACTATATCTACTTTAGAGACGACAATAACCTAAATGAGGTTAATTGCAATGCAGATGAGGGATATAGTGTGTTTGGTCATTTGGATGATCTGTCGGTATTTGATCACACTAAG
This sequence comes from Campylobacter concisus, assembly GCF_003049735.1. Lineage (NCBI taxonomy): Bacteria > Pseudomonadati > Campylobacterota > Epsilonproteobacteria > Campylobacterales > Campylobacteraceae > Campylobacter > Campylobacter concisus. Next base: position 10,598 of record NZ_PIRM01000006.1, read on the forward strand.
GACGTTTGCTCTTATGATATAGTAAATAAAAACTTAGGCTTTGGCTCTAGTGATGATACGCTCTTTAAAAGACTAAAGGATCAAATAAAAGGACTAAATGCAAACCTAAATTTCATCTGCGCTTCAAATTTTAATTCCGTAAAACTAGCCAATCTAATATCAGATAAGTCTAACAAAAACGGCAAATCTACAAACGACGAGATGAATAGCAAGGACTTTTCTAATTTAAATAAAAACTATATCGTTCTTTCAAATTCTCCTTTTAGATCAAGTGCAGGGCTAAGAGAAGAAGTAATAAGTAAATGCCTAGATCAAGTGATAGAAGACGGGCTAAATAGACCCAACAAATCCAACCTAGTAAAACAAAAATTTACTGACATAAAAACCCTAAGTCCTATTAAGGATTACAGCCAGTACAGCATAAATATCAATAAAGAAAACAATAAATCAACTCTTGTCTTAAATTTATCTCCATTTGCAAGGATAGATAAAAAATATATAGACAACATAGAGCAAAAAAGGGAAGAATTTAAAGAGATCGCCTATCAAGATGATACTAACTATCTTGATAATTACACCAAATACGAAGAGTTATTTAAGACAAATTTCTCTCACGTAAATGCTTATGTTAAGCAACCAAATGATATGGAGAAGATCAAAAAAAGCGAAGAAGAGTATATGAAAAAGGTAACTCTCTCTTTTAAAGCAGTATTTGATAAGGTAAATGAAAACGCCTTAAACAGAAGAGAGGCTGAAGCATATAACAATAGCAATATCTCAAGCCAACTTATAGATGATATAAAAAATGGCTCATCAACCGCAGATGAATACCAATCACAAATGCAACGTATAATACAAACCCTCCCAAAACGCTACTCTTTCATAGAGGCACTATCTCTTGGCGTAGCTTACTTTATAATAACTAAAAGCTATTCAAAAAAAATGATAAAGAAAAGCATTAAAGATGGTGATGAATATATAGTAATAGAAGATGATGAAATAAAAGCCCTACACTCAAACTCTATAATAAGAGTTTTTGATAGAGATTTAAAGTTATTTTTCTACAAAGACTCAGTAAAAAATAGTGGTCTAAAAAGTGGTGAGTATCTATGTATAGAAGAAATTTCTAAATATATGGATGGAGTAAATAACAAGGATATAGTTAGCGTTGAAGAGCTTTTAGCAGAAAATGAAGTTGGTAAAAATGCAGATATCAAAGATCCTTTGCAAAAAGATCTAATGAAACTTCTTATAGAACAAGCTGATAAGATAGATGAAAACTATAAAAAAGATGAAGCTACTATAAAAGAGGCTATAGCTGCTAAGAATAAAAACACTCTAAAAGAGGCTATAAACTTAAAAGATATAGCATATAGCAATGATAGAGATATAAATAAAGAGGTAACCTCATTATTAGTAAAAACTACTATAGAAGAGGTGTTTCCACTTTCAAAATTTGTTGGTGAAGATGGCATATCTAAGATATATGAATCACTTGGCTCTTATATATTTAATAAAGATGCAAAGGCACTAAGAGAAACATTTCTTGATGAGCTTGGGGTATTAAATTTAGTAAAAAGCCTACTTGGTGCAAGAAAGACTAAAGAGATAGATCGATATATCTTACTAATAACAAGTCTAAGAACTACAAGTGTAGTTTTACAACATTCAAAGCTTAATCTAATCATTCAAGCTTCGAATGCATTTAGGCTTCATATGGCAATGGAGTATTATAAACTAAGTATAACCTATACAGAGATCACAACATATACCTTTATGAGATATACTCATAGATTTAGCTATACAGATTTTCAAGAGATAAAGAGGCTAATAAAAGATTATGCAGGATCATTGGGTAAGAGCATAGGTGCTTCTATGGTCAGTGGTGCATTAGAACTCTGGAAAACCTCATACGAAAAACTAGAAGAGAACTACAAAGAGATAATGCATACAAGATATACATATAAATTTAATGAAGCTTACGCACTAAATAATATCTCATATAAACCTATGTCCATAAAAGAAGCCTATGATAAAAATAGTACAAATACATATTGCTACTATCCAGTAATGATCTATCAAAACTATATAAGTCTAAATTTAAATAGACTATTTCTAGGAGCTAATATAAGTAGTGGAGGACTAGACTATAACTCATTTATGTACTATGACATAGACCATAAGAAAAACAAACTATCTTTTAACCTAGCTTCTAAACTAGCACTAAATAACCTTAGTGCTTATCTATGCTTAGATGAGCTAAGAGGAGCTGGTAATGAGATAGATGCAAGATATTTTAAATATGCTAGAAGTAGATACACTGAATCTGATGTAGAGATAAGGAAGTTAAATTTGGATGTGAAAGAGGAGAAAGAGATATACAATAATTACAAGGATGGCGCATTGCCAAATAAAGCAGCAGGCAAACCAAAATATCCGATAGATGCCTATCAAGAGGCTGCAAATATTATATATATGCTTAGACTAGGAATTTTTAACACCAACTATGGCAATACTCACCGCAACCTCTCAAGAGATCTAGTAGAAGCTCTTGATATTATAGGTAACAATAACATAAAGGGTATATATGTGGGGTGTAAAAAGGCAAATGCTGATAGTGACCACACTATACCCCCTCGCCTAGTAGGTCGTCTAGCCACCACCATAGTAATGGAAGATGGTCTATATATAGGATAAGAGATGAAGAAGATCATATTTATCATCATAGCTATTTTAGTAGCGGCAACGTCAGCATTATTTATAAATAAAGGAAAAACAATGGATAAAAGCAATATATATACAGTCATAGCACCCAATGAAAAGGAAGTCTGGCTTGATAAAAATACAAATTTAATAGTGGCAAAGCCAGATAGTAAAATAGATGCCAAAAGCAGGATTGCAAATAAAGAAGCCTCTAAACTAGTCCTAGAAGCCCGCTCCATCCTAGACTCATCCCCATACAAAAACTATAAACCACTATACTATAACCCTAAACCAAATTCTCTAGGTCAAACAGACTATCTATCATTTAAACCATGGCTAGATATTAGCTATAAACCAAGCTCAAATAAGATAGCTCCTTGGACTAAGACAGAAAAAGCTTATTATGAAAGTTTAAAAGATAAGAGAGATAGATATATCTATCTAGTAAAAAGAAGCAATCTAAAATGCACTATGATGGATATACCAGATGATGCCATAGGTAGAGTGGATAGCAATGGCGAACTAACAAAGCCAGAGTATGCTGAAATTTATGATGAAGTAAATTCTCACAAAGGTACTCTAAAATCAGAACTATTTGCAGCAGAGTGGAATATATGTGCAGGAGTATTGGGAGATATGGGAGGATTTGTAGGAGGGGTTGGACTAGGTTATGCAGGATTTAAAGCAAGAGCATATCAATCAATGTTTTTATCAGCTCAGCTTGGTCAAGACGGAGCCCTAGAAGCATTAGCTGATTTATTTGAATACTCTACCTATTTAGTAGGTCTAAACAAAAATTTACAAATGGCAGAAGAATTTAGAAAACTAGCTAAAAATCCCCCACTAGATGAATATGGCATGATACCTTATCTAGATGAGATAGTAGGAAGCTACTTCGTGATGGATTTTAATAGGGGCGGGGTTGTTAACAATCCAGACGGCTCAATCCATAGACATTTAAGAAAATTAGTAGAAGATGAAGGTAAATTATTAGACCCTAGAGACCTTGACGCAAACGAGACTACAAGGGAAGAATTTGTAAAATACTCAAAAAAAGTATTAGAAGATTATAAGGAAAAGTTTGACGAAGTTGGCTATCCAAACACATGGGACGATCGCGATTTAAGTCTCTACATCGACTCCACCCTACTGGAAGCTAAAATAATGTCTCTAACCCCACCAGAGGGATATCCTAATGCACCATACTATAACACACCAGAAGAGCTAACAAGACTATATGAGGCTGGTAAATTAGATAAAAAGCTAAACCCTTTAACACCAGCGATGTATAGAGATAGCTTCCCTGAAGATCTTAGGCAAAAAATATTAAGCTATGCTAAAGAGCATAATATAAAGGATTAGATTTAAAATCAAGCAATAGATTATGGTTTATAGAAGAAAGCATGTATCCATATAAACCATACATCTAAAATATCTAATAGCACACCATTTCTACTTTTGCTTTTAATACACTAGCATTTATATTTGTAGCATATGTTCCAAGTAAAATTTTATACTGCTTCTCATGCCCTACTATTTGAGCTATGATATTTGGCTCTACTTCTTGTTGGACAAGCGTATCTATAAAATAGTGCCTAAACGAGTAAAAAGTCTTTTGTTTGTCGCTACTTATTAGCTTTCGTTGTATTTGCGATCTAAAAATTTCTGAAAAGTCTTTATTGCTTACTTTGAAGATGCTTTTATTTGCACTAGCTCTTTGTTTTACAAACTCCATTAGTCCAAGCTCTATTAGCTTGCTATGCACTGGCACGAGCCTTATGGAATTTATATTTTTGGTGCTCTTGCCATCATCTCTATTTATACTAAAGCAAAGCACATTATTGTGCTGCACTATGTCACGTGCTCTTAGCTGAACTATCTCATTTATCCTCATGCCACTATATGCTGCTATCATGGTTATATAGTATAGATCATTTGCGCTTATGCGATTGCTTGGTGACTTGTTGGTCTCTTTAAAATTTTGGACTATTTTAAAGATAGCATTAGCCTCTTCCTTGCTATAAGGTAGCACCTTGCGCTCCATTGGGTTTATCTCCACTTTTACGTTTAGGTCATTTATGATGCTCTTACTTATGTAGTCGCTGTTATAACAATACTTAAAGAACTGCACTACTCTTATCATATATTTTTGTATGGTTACTTGTGATAGTTTGGCATCATTTTTGCCTATGCGTATTATCTGCTCTAGGCTTTTGTCTTTATATTTGGCTTTTTGGTTTAGCTTGGTTGGTATGAGGGCTAAAGTATTTCTAAATTTAAGTAGATCATCTCGTGATATGGTTGTGATGTCCTTGTTCGGATGAAAAAATTTAAATAATATATTGCCTACAATATTTACCAGATCCATAGTGCTACTTGACCACTTTTGACTCACGCTAGTATTAGCTGTAAAATTTTCAAATGCTGTTTTTAGTGTGATGATCTCTCTACTCTCTACCTTTCTTTGACTAGGAGAACATGGCACTATCTCGTATTCTTGGACTGCCTCATCATTTAAGCTGCCCACAGCAAAGCTACTATCTCCAACTTTTATGCGTTTGCCTATTAGATGACTATTGGCAGATAGTATCTGCTCTGCACTCCTCTCATCACCTTTTGTTTTTACTAGCTTAAAAGGAGTGTTAAGTCCGTATTGTTGCTCAGCAGTTGCCATTATGGCATGTGAGAAATTTTTAGCTAGACTTTTGATATCTTCTTTTTTAAGAGGTAGCCCATTTGCTTCATCTAGAGCATTGATATTATCTTGGAAGCTATCTATACCAGTTGGCTCAAATTTATAACTTTCATCTTGTTTGCTTAAGAATTTAAGTCTTTTAGACACAAGGTTTGCGCTCTTATCGAGCTTTGATATTAGGTAGTTTAGGGACAATATATGTTTTTCAAGCAGGGTTTGAGCTATGCTGGCTTTATCATCTTGATCTATGGCTTTATCTAGACTATTAGATAAAATTTTAGCCATGCTATTTAAAGTCTCATTACTTTTATTAAGTAAATCAGGGAAGGTATTATCTTTTAAAGCCTCTTTAAAATGCTTATTTAGCGCATCTGCAAAGTCAATATCTATCTTTTTATCATAAAGTGAATGCTCTTTTATACTATTATCCACCTTTGCCTGCATAAAACTATCAACTAATGAATCTATAATTCCTTGATTTAGCTTCATATCAACTGCCTTTGTTATGAGATAGATATATCTATCATAAATTCTAGCAGATTTTCTGGCTTTTAATATGGAACAAGTCCCCAAGGAGAAAGATAGCTCTCTTGAGCACTTTAAGACTTTTCTTGCGTTTGGTGCGATGACGCTTCGGTAGTAATAAATTCCATTGCGGTTTTTTAGGTGTACCATGGATTTGCAGTGGAACAAAAGTGGGACACTTGGCTAGTGCTTATTGAGAAAAGTTGTTTGTAATGGCGATGTAGCAGGGCTTTAAGCGATATTTAAAAATTTATCTCATAAGCCGGAGGTCGGGAGTTCAAGTCTCCCCCGTGACACCATAGATACCTAAGCTTCGATATTCCTACAATATTATATTGCAGTCACCTTTCATAAAATATAGCTTAATGTTTGTAGCAAAATAAAATTTTATGTAGCAAATTTTTAAGCTCGCAGTAATTTTAACACGTTTTTTGTAAAATTTTAAAAAACAAGTAAAATTTTTTAACGAATCATCTACTATGATATAATCTGTCACTCTACTGGGTTAAATTTTTATCATGACTTAAATAAAATGATTATAGGTGTATAGTAGAAATGGCGCTTGTAGCTATTGAATATAGGCTAAAAATATTTTTGATGATTATGATTCATTCATATCTCCTAACAATAAAACACAAAATAGAGATAGACCACATAAGTATTACGAGATCCTACACGTGGTCAAATATTGGCTCCCATTTATCAAGATAAAAGAGCTTGAGTGTCTAAGGGTGAAATTTGAGAAGTTGCTCAGGAGCTATCTAGAATGCAGTTGATAATTATGTAATAGTTTTCATTTATTTTTTAAAAAATATGCATGTTATTAATAAGACATTTTTATTTTTTATACTCAAAAAAAGTCACTTTTGGTCTGTAATTTTAAGATATTTGTTTAGATTTCTCATATAAATACGAGCATTAAGTAATTTATAAGTATTTTTATGCTATAAAGCCAGGAAAGTCCTGGTATATCGTGCTTCTGAAACAAAAATCAACAATTATTGACCGCTTAAACAATTTAGACATCAAAATATCTTATAATACACACAAATTAAAAAATAAAATATTTTAACCAAAGGAGGTTAAGATGATTAAAGCCAGTTAAAAGTAGAAGCTCTATTTTAAGTATTTAAAAGAGAGCTTCTGCGATAGGTTGTTAGCACTCCTATTGTAATCGTTCTCTACTTTTAAACTACTTAAATAAAAACCTTATCAACAACTACTATATTAAAGCAATGGGCGCACTATAGGTATGCCAATTTGGTGAGACGGCTATTGCTGTCTTTGTAAAATTTTAAAAGCCATAGGAGGAAAATATGGCAAGCAAAAATACACTTTTAAATGATTTAAAAACCATTAGAAAGAATAAGAAAAAAGAGGAGATTAAACAAGTATGTATTGAAGTCTTGTTCCCAGAAAAAGCAACACTCAAAGAATGCAAGTTACTAATCGAAAATCGTTATAGCGTAAAGCTATCAAATAAAGAGTTTTTCAAATGGAAGAAAGAATATAAGGCACAAATAACAAATCAATCATCTGATGCAGATCAAATTCCTGAGATTAAAGAAGATAAAAAAGAAGATGAGGAGCTAAGCAATGGCACTAACAATCAAGAGTAGTGATACAGCAGTTGCGGCAAACGCAGTAATTGCTCTACAAGAACATATTGAAATGGGCAATAAGGTTAGTGAAAATATTAGAAATAATATTGAACTTTTTAATAAAACCGCGGATAGTTTTAATGGAGATTTTAAAGAAAAAATAGATCTAATAGAGCAAGTAGGTGCTGAACTTATAAATGTAACAAAAGAGATTCAAAACAACTTTCAAAAAACTCTAAAAAGTGCAGATAAAACTATATTAGAAATTAACTCATCTTTTAGCTCTTTGATGAAAAAGATAGTATATACATTAATTGCCTTTTTATTTATAGAAGCACTCTTCTTTTTTGGCTACTTGTTTTATGATAGCCATAAGACAAATGAAACCAAATCTGCACTACAAAATAGGCTAGATAAAGCACTTTATGATGTGTCTAATCTTCAAGGCTTTATTATCCATATTTACAACCAAGATGGTCAAAAAGCTAGTGAAGATTTTACTAAATGGCTAAATAAAAATGGTGATGGTAATGTTCAGTAGTAAGCAAATTTTTCTAATAGCAAGACACATACAATGTATGACACTTCGTTTTCATACCTTGTATAATCTTGCTCTGCCGAGAGCCACAATGCGAGATATAAGAAGCGTTAAAACGCTTCTTATCGCTAACACATTTTATGAAAGGATATCATATGTCAAAAAATATCAAGGATAAGGTACTCTCCACAAGGATCACTTCTCAGCAAAATAGCAAATTATCTGATATAGCTAGAGAACTAAAAATATCAAAATCAGAAATTATTTCCTATCTTATTGATAATGGAATTACAAACTCTGAACCAATAAAAAAGAAAGAGCTATATCCAACAATCATTACATATTTTGCTAGACCTTTTAATAACATCAATCAAATAGCAAAGAGACTAAATATAGCTTATAAGACTAGTAGCGATATAGATTTAAAAACGATGCTGCAAACACAAGAAGAGTTGTACAAAGTTCAATCAGTGCTAACTGAAATTTTAAGCCTAATAAAGAGTAGCTATGATAGTTAAGATCTCAAAGGGAGAAAAAGGCATAGCTGATTATCTAAAAACTGGCAAGAAAAGAGATTCAAAGCTAACTAGAGATGAAAAAGATGATAGATTGCCACTGGCTGGAAATTTAGATCTTATCGAGATGTCTGAAAAGCACCAGAGCAAGAAAAAGAATAAGAAACATAACTACTATCATGTATCCTTGTCATTTACTTCAGAGGAGTGGAACAAACTATATGAAAGTGGCAATATAGATGAGCTTATAATAGACTTTCTCAGGCTCACTTTCCCAAATCACGACATAGATGAGCTACTTTTTTATGCTGAAGCTCATCTGCCTATAATAAAAGAAGAGCCATATATTCCTCGCCCAGAAGGGGCACTAGAAAATAGAACATTAAACAAGAAACACAAAAATGGCGAACCACTAAAAAGAGAACCTCATGTTCATCTAATAGTCTCTTTTGAAAATATGAAATTTACCCATAGTGTAAAAACCGGTGGAGTTATATATACAAAAGGTGCAGCCAAGCAACAAGTAAAAGCTGTTATGGCTAAATCAGCAGAAAAATTTAAAAGAGTGGTTAATGACATCTTATCTAACAAGTATGGTCTAAATAATATAGAGCCTTTAGGTATGGATGAAGACCAACTAAATAAACAATATGAAAGCTTTAAAAGTGCAGCACAAAAGGTTAAAAAAGGCAAAGAAAAAGATATACAGATGAAGATAGAAACAAATGTAGTGATCGAGCCAAAAGCTAATACAAAAGAGCAGGATATAAGTGTTGAAGAGCTGCTAGCTGATGCTAGAAATTCTACAGCTGATTATCTATTAAGAATGATAGAAGAAGATGAGAGTTTCAAAAAAGACTATTATGATAGAGCAAAGAGACTTAATGCGGTGGATATAAGGGAATTTTTGCCTATGATCAATGCAAAATTTAACATCACCGCAAAACCTGAAATGGTAAATGACAAATACAAAGTAAGAGTGGATGGTTTTAATGGAACTTATAATCTAACTGATCTAATGTGTAAGATAGTCTACAATGGCAGAAAAGGAGCGTTGTTTTACGTAGTTAATGAGCTAGAGCAAATGCTTATAGAGCTTCAAGCTAATAAAAATGAGCCAAAGATAACATTAAGTGTAAGTAGTGACTTTGGCACGCCAAATAAAGACCCAAAAACTCAAGTGTTAAATAGCTGGGAAACGATACAAATAGAGCCATACAATCTAAAATCAATACTTAAAAACTATTCAGCTATATCAGTGGCAGGTTTTAAAGATAAAGGCAAAGAAGATAGCAGTATTGATGGCATAACTCCTACACTTATATATGATATAGATAACTCTAAATTTACTGCAAATGATGCTCAAAATTTACTGCAAAGCAAAGAGATAAAAGGCTTCATATACCCAACCACCTATCAAGCACCGGATACAAAAGTGGAGAAATTTAAACTCATCATACCCACAACAAGAGCTCCAAGCTTAAATGAATATGATGAATACATAAAAGAGATAACAAGAGAGCTTGGGCTATATAACATAGTAAATAACCAGAGCCTACATCCTAGTAAATTTCACTACACTCCAGTGCCAGGATCTGAAGTTATAAGCATTAGTGGAAAAACTTTTGATAATAAAAGAGCCATTGAAGATGTTGGCTTAAAAACAGATATTAATAATATGGATATTAAAGCCATATATGAAGTTTTACAAAATCTAAGAATATATGAGCTTAGACATGAACCAAAAGATACCAACTCGCATATTAAAAGAGCAAGCTACCAAGCTATATCATCAAAGATTTCTATAAAAGAGCTAATAGAATACTTTGATGAGAGCACTATGGTTAAAAAATATAAAGATTATCAAATACTTTCTGGCAAGAGTGGCAGATATCTTTACTTGCCAGAAGAAAACACAGCCTATTCTTTTAGCCAAAATAGACACTATACTCCATATATCTACATTAGAGATAAATTTTATGAAGCAGCCGGAAAGATAAGAACTGGGCTTTTTAATGATGATGTCATTAAAAAGATAGGACTTAAACAAAATGAATATAAAGGATTCGTAAAAGGTATCGATGAACATCTAGATATAAATAGATACTATTTAGCTTTTATAAATAGAACTGAAAACTTTAAAAAATACCTACCAGATATAGTTAAGGTTAACTATCAAGGCCTAATTTATAATATAAAAACCTATATGAAAGATTGGCAAGATATGCAAGGTTTTAATAAGCTAAAGGGGCGTTATAAAACAGATAATATCTATCTAAATTGTGATCATATATCATTTGGCTCACTAAAAATAACAAAGCAAGAGTTGTACGATCAAGGACTTGATAGTAACTTTGGGATAGAGCAAACAAAACAACCATCAAATATAATAGAGACCAAAGAACAGAATATAAAGTCAGGATATGATAGTTTGAGGAGGTAGATGGTATAAAACAATGAAAATCCATAATATAAAGTACAATATGATTAAATAATGGATAATATTGTTAAATTATATAATTAATTGTTTTGGCTCAAATTGCGTATATTATCTTAAGTGCTTTAAACAATACATAAAAAATGATTTAAAAGAAGTAATTTTAAAAATTTAAAAAGTGACATAACCTGTCATTCCTTTATGGTATTATTAACGAATTAAAGAAATTATTTTCAAGCAAAAAGGATTAGAAATGACACAAGAAGAAATTATAGAAGAAAAAGAAAGAGCGGAAAAAGAGGTTCAAGAAGCCGTAAAAAAGCTTAACGACGACGCTCCTACGATGACCGAAGGTCTGTCGGCTCTTATCGGTTCGGGAGTAGGAGCCGCAGGTTCTTTTGCCGCGCTAGGCGCATTAGGTGCGGTAAGCGGATACTCGGCTGCCGGAATTACTTCGGGGTTAGCTGCCGCAGGCTCAATCGTGGGAGGCGGTATGGTTGCTGGTATCGGCGTTTTGACAATGCCCATCGCGGCTATCGGAGTGGGAGCGTATGCCGTAGCAAAAAAACGAAAAAATGCTAAAATAGCTGCCGCGGTAGCTACCGCTATTAAAAAGATATATTCCGTTCAAGAGAGACTTATGCAAAATGCAGAGTACTTCAAGGAAGAGCTAGCGGGTATTAAGGCTACTCTCGACATCATCGATGGAAACGCTAAAAAAGGCAAAATCGAATACAATCTATAAACGCTGTGCCCTAGGGTGCTAGGGCTTTCCCGTAGCAAAGCAAAAGGAAGCTTATGCCAAAAAACGAATACGAAAACGAATTTAAAGGGATTAAACTACTACAAGACGGTTCTGAAGAAATTCAAGAATCCCACGTCGAAATAAAAAACTCAATCGATGAAATAAAAGCTAGGCTGTTAAAAATATCGCAAGAAAAAATGGGTCGCGACGTAACGCAAAGCGACGAACATAAAATCCTAAAAGAGCAGATTTTGCAAGAAAGTACTCAAAGGACAGCCTTGCGTGAAGTTAGTATCGAAGAAATTTACGCCGAAGCTAGAGATAAATACCGCGAGGATATAACCCTAGACGATATTTTAAGTATCGAGGACAAGAAAGAAGTAAGCTATTTGATCGATAAGCATATTTCCGATTTTAACCGAAAATATGGTCTCGACTTATGGGATTACGCTATCGCCGGGAGTTGCGGATTGTTTGCATCTATGCTTGACATCCTATGCGTATCGGCTCCGCTGTCTCCGACTACGTCATACGATGAAAAAGTCGACGGTATTTTTAACCGATGGGTTCAAGAAGCCTTTAATAAGTTTTTGACGCCTGAAATAAGCGAGCAACTATCAAAGGCTAATAAGATAGGCTCGGCGGATGTATCTACCATAATAAATATATTAAATGCGCCGCCAAAGCTAATAAACCCCTATAATCATAGGTTAAAGGAGCTATCTCACGATCCTATTCTAGGGCTATTTTTCGGCGTGTTTGATATGATGAGAGGGAAGGTTACGATAGCAAGCGGAGGAGCGATAACCTCTTACGATACGACTGTTTTACCTGTCAAAGGTAGTATTTTAGACAATCTTAGTAAAATGCTTGGACATCTATTGTCGGATGTAAATGCGCCTTCCGCCGCGGGTAATCGAGGTATGGGTCTGCCTGCGCCTTTTATGGGACTTTTACAAATGTTTGACAACGTTAATATCGGAAACATAAACGTCGGCAAGACTGTAGAGTATATGTACGTAAAGGGTTACGATTTTAGGCAATTCGTCGCTACTAGCATACCCGTAGCTATCATGGAAGTTCTTTTAAGGGTATTTTATATCGTTAAACAAATGAAGGTGTATAATTCGAGCTTTCAGGACGCTTTTATGGATACGCTACCTTTAAATTTAAACCCTAAATTCCGAATGATACTTGCCTTAGCCTACGGCACGTTTGCGGGCGTTAATGCAGGCAAGGTTTACGTAACGAAGGATATTTTAAACGCAAACTATGCAGCATGGATGGGCTTTGTGTGGAATACATTCTTTGCTCTAAAATGGGCTCTTTTGGATAAACACTTAAAATTGTGGAGCGAGCTAGAAAAAAAACAAATCGATGAAATAGAAGCAACGGTAGCTAAACTAGATGTTCTACAAAACCGAGCCGAATTTTTAAATATTTAAGGTTGTATATAAAGCTAGGATAGGTTGCTTGATTATGAGATGGAGATAGCTTTATGTATAAGCACTATCAAGAAGTTCGTTATACATTGTCTATTAGTGGTTACGATTGAAGTAAAGGTACATTAAATATACATATTAACAAGATCGAAAGAAAATAACCCTCAAACTCAAGACAATCTGCTCTACTGATATTATAGTTTTAGCTAAATTGGCTTTTGATGTTAAACTAGGTATCCTAAAAGCGTTGTAAAAATAGTATATTCAACTATGTAAAAGCTCAAGCTTGGCCAAAAAACAAACCTAAGTCCATTTTTTACTCTAAATAGTGCTTTTTAAGGCTTCATATTTTTTCTACAGATTCAATATAGGAACCAAAAATAAGGAATTTGAGTGAAAATCTATCTACTGCCTGCTTTTTTCAATAAAGAACAAACATCTTGCATATATTTTTTAGCGTTTGCATCAAGAGATGCTATCAAAACGTCAGCTTCGTTTAATTTACATCTCAAGGATAAACTAAATTAAAAGAATCACTTCTAGCCTTAGTATCTTACCATAGCAATATTGATGTTTATATCGCCTGTGTTTTGATTATCAAATTTGTGCATTACAGTTCCCAAATTTTATCAAAAATTTCATTTAATTTTACGGTACCCTCATCACCTAGTATAATTGCATATAAATTTGAACCGTTTGATTTTATATTTTTTGATATATTTTTTATCTCGTCGTCTATATAAAACAATGCATCAGAAACAACTAGGACATCGGCATTTTTATCGCTTTTGATATGTTTCAAAGCTCTTTTGATAGCTATTTTAAAGTTTGTCCCATCGTCAAATTTAGTAAGACAAAATTTCATCAACTCGTCATGCCATTTATGACCGCTTAAATCATAAGCTTTTACCCAAGTATTAAAACACACAAGATAGCAAGCTCTTTTTTCGCGTTTGGTGATAGTAGCCACTAAAAAGGCTATGCTTTTTGCTGTATTTTCTTTTTCTTGCATAGAATAACTGCCGTCCACCACAAGCATCACAGGCCCTTTTTGTCTTACATTTGGCATTTTAAAACCGCTGTTTATATTTTTGACCTCGCTTTGACTTTCAAAGCACAACAGTTTTTTCTCAACAAATTTCATATCAAAAATAATATGTAAATCTTTACTTAAAAATGCAAGTTCAGACGGTACAATATTTTCAATTTCATTTGAAATTTTAATGCCGTCAAATTGTTCTTTAAAGTTATTAAGCTTTGAATTACTATTTGAAAAAGTTATGTTTTCATTTTTTATACCTTCGCCTCTACCGATAATTTCGCATATTTGCCTTAATTTATTTGATGAACCTATTATGTTTAAAAAAGTGGTAAGTTTTCCTATTCTATCTCCAGGATCATGATTTTGTAAAAGTCCCTGCGACCTAAATTTACATGGTCGACAAATTGCATACATTAGTTTTAGCTCATAAATTTTTTCATTTAATATATCGGGTATACTTTGTAAATTTTTGTTTATACATCTTTGCCACCATGCTTGCTCGCATCTATCAAGTATCTTCTTTCTTATTTTTAAACGCTTATATTTTTTTCTAAAATCTATTTTAGAAAGCATAGATAACTTATTTTTAAAATCTTTAGCTTCCTCATCCCCTAAAAGAATTCTGACTAGTTCAATATCGGTTTGAATATCTGCGGTATCTTGTTGCCCATACATTATGCTCCTTTTTATATCCATTATTCTTGGATCTAATGTTTTATAAGGATTATTTTCGCAGGCAGACTTTATGACATCAAGTTCGCTAGCTAAATAACTATTTATATCTGCTACTATTACATCATCTAGCTCGCCTACGTCTTTTCTAAAATCTTCAAGCAAAGAGCTATAAAATTCTTCATAATTACGCAATTTTATGTCCTTGTAAATCTTTTATAAAGCGTGAAATTTTTAGCCTTATATGCTTTTGCTTATTAAGAAGGCTAATATTTACCTGAATAAAGCTATCTATCTCGTCTTTAGCCAAAAACATATAACCGTTAGTTCTAATACTGGCAAGTTCGCCATTTGTACCAGCTATCATCTGGTCCATCTTTTTAAGAGCGGTTTTTGATATATTCATTAACTGTTTCCTTTTGCTGTCCTTTATGGCTATCATATCGCCCTTTTTATGCAAGATAGTTGGGCAAAAGGTTCTAACTATACTTGTATGATCATTGTAAGCCGCCCCGGAATCCCATCCGCATTCATAAGCGCCTCTGTCTATTCCTACCTTAAAATTTCCGTCATGACGATAGACATAAACTAGTCGTCTTTGCGGCTGACCGCCCGCATCCAGCGGATTTTTAATGCCCTTATGTTCGTCTATGGGAATATAAAATTTGACATTTGCCTTATCATTCTCATCATTAAATCTATTTATTAAAAGCTCAAATTCGTAACAAATTTTATCATTAACTATTTTGGTTTCATATATATCATCTTGGTAAAAAAATAACTCATAAAAAGTTTTATAAATTTCATTAAATTCATCTAAAAATGTATAATCTATGTCTGGAGAAACAACGGCATAAATACTTTCTCTTACTATACGCTTAACTTCTTTGATTTCATCTTTATTATTCCATAAACAATCCGCAAGTACGAATGTATCAATAGGTAAAATTTCATCTCTATCTGATAAAATAGCTGCTATTTTTAATATTTGAGCTAAATTTTTATATCTTCTATCAGATATATAAATAGGATTACTTAAATCGTTTAGTTTTGACTTTATTAACTTTATAATTTCTAAACTTTGATAGGAAAATTTAATGTTTTTAGCTTTTTGCCGCAAGACATCAAGCTCCTCCACGGTAATTTTTAAATTTTCATCTATATGAGGCTCATCATTTTCATCGCTTATTAGCTTTACAAAGTTATTCCAGTCTTGCAAAGGCTCGACAAAAAGTCTCATATTTAATCTATCGTATAAAGCCTCTAATCCGCTGCCGATATCTGGTGTTTCGTTGCTTGCAGCAATAAGCGCGTACAATGGTACCTTTACGTTTTCGTTACCGTTTTTAAAAAGTTTTTCATTTATGATAGTTAAAAGCGTATTCAGTATAGCTGGCGAACTTTTAAAAATTTCATCTAAAAATGCAAAATTTGCGCTCGGTAGATACCCTTGGGTATTTCTTACATACTTGCCATCTTTTAGAGATTTTATGTCTATTGGTCCAAAAACTTCATCTGGCGTTGAAAATTTTTGCATAAGATATTCAAAATACGTCGCATCCTTAAAAGCTAAATTTATACGTCTTGCTATTAAGCTTTTTGCAGTGCCTGGCGGTCCATATAGAAATACGCTTTGTCCGACAATAGTAGCCAAAAGAGTTTTTGCTACTATATCGTCACGCTCGTGTAAGCCTTTTGAGATCGCTTCAAGTAAATTTAAAATTTTTTCTCTCATTTGCTTTCTTTATTATTTATTTTTTAATAAAGCTTAGCAAAAAGAAATGACAGGTTATGTCATTTCAAATAATCTCTAAGCAGCTCCTCAAATTTTTCCCTTGATTTAAAGACTCTACTATCTTTATAAACGGTAACTAGTATTTTACGACCTGTAGTATCTCGTCATCGTAAGCTATTTCTGCGCCCATGATGATTTTGCCCTTATCTTTGCCTATCAATAAAATTTGATAAAAATTTTCTTTTTTAAGGCAACCTATCATTTTACTTTTGTCTAGTAGTACTTTAAATTTTTACATCAGAAAATATGATTTATAAATTCTTAATTTGGCTTGCAGATCACAGTATACATTTACGATATACCTTATACTAAAATAGTATATTTTTAATTCTTATGAAATTTAATGATTACAAACAAACATTAACTTAAAATCATTCAATAGAGATTGTTTGATCTTTTTGACACCACGCCATGCTTGATAATGGCACTTTCTTATTTTATTCTTTTTAAATTTATTTTTGCAACACAAGCAACCGCTCTGTCTGCATATGTCAATAATATCTCTAAAATTTATTTCTCTGTTATATTTTATGATTTTATACATACTTCTAAAGTCTAAATTTTCCTCGGCTATAAATTCCAACAATCCAAGCACCCCATGGGAGTACTCTCCCCAAGGTGCCTTACCGTATTTATTATAGAAACTAACCCAATACAAATATGGTTCCAGTAAATTTGTAAAAAATTCTTGTATATTAAAAATACCATTTGTAAAAAACGATTTTTCTTTCGGATATACTGTTAAACAAAATGAACCATCGCTATTTATATGAAGTTCATCTAGGTTTTTGTTTATGGCTTTTGCAATATTTATTATCTTATTATCTGAATTAATCACTTTTGGAAGTATTGATGGGCTGTATATTTTTAAAAAAATGGTAATAGAAAAATTATCAACTATTTTTATGTCATTACATGATCTATAAAAACAAATTTTACCAGCTATCCTATCTTTTAAAATTTCAAGGTCGGGATAATTTTTACATAACCACTCTTTTTCGGTATTGCAAAGCACCAATTCTTTTTCTAAGCCACAAGATTGTAAAACTATATCCGCCATGGCTTATTTGGAGTTGATATAATAGTTGAGCAAGATAAATTTTTAATATATTCATCAAAAAAATTACTATTAAAAAATTTTCCCCATATCATCAATGCTCTCTTTTTATCTTTTGTTGATTCCAACTCCGATAAACACTCATCAAGCAAAGCTGTTTGCAATTTATCGTATAACTTTTCTATTCTTCTTTTGTGCTTATCGCTATTTGCTATTTCTTTTGAATTTACAGGATTGAGAATAGATTTATTATATTGCAGTCTATCTTTTATTTTTTTAATAGTCTCATAAAATGCCTGATCGTCACGAGATTTTATAGGTACATAACATTCTTCTGCCAATATTGTCAAGATTAGTCCACTAGGCATATCCCAGGCATTCCTACTAATAGACCAAAATTTTAAAAACCTAACTATTCTTCTAAGTTGTCTTCCATTATTATCGTCTGGGCTTTTGCTTATGACGGCATCATTAAACCACTTAACAATCTCTTCTGGGTTTGATTCCTCCCAATCAGAACTTGCCAATTCTTGCCTATCATCTTTTTTTCTATATATAGCCATATCAACATGATGCCCTTCACTATAATACACACGAACACAATTTTTTAATACTTCTGGCGCTTTTTGAAATCTATCATCTTGTATCGCCCTATAAACCATATCTTTGATATCTTTCGAAGTCATATTTCCTATTTTTGAGTCATCAAAGACAACGCCTACATCTATGTCGTAATCATTATTAACATGTTGAACTATTGTCCTCATGGAATACGACCCCTGACTCATCGTATCGTTATAAGCAGGACTATTATTGTTCCGCAAACCATTCTTTAGCCTATCTAAATTTATATCTTTATACTTTCCAAGAGTATTCCACAAGTCACCAAGTCTTACTTTTTCGTTGTAGAATTTATTTAACTCGCTGTTGCAATCGACCATTTTACATCCTTTTACAATAATTTTTTAATTATCCAATTAGTATCACTACTATCTAAACTAGAAAAATTTAATAAGTTATTTATATCTTTAGCGTCATCCAACCCCATCTTCATTTTTAGTTGAGGATTAATCCTTTTATAACCGTTTTCATAACCTAGCTGCTTCATAAAAGTTTTGGTTTGAAATTCTGCTAACTCAGATTGAGTATTGAGTAAAATTTCTACCAGTGGAGCATTTGGCAATAGCCATTTTATTCTAGTATTTTTTAAACTATTATGGTTATATGGAAGCATTGAAAACTTACCGGTTCCTACCGAAAGCAATGTTATTTCGCTAGTACCCATATCGTTCTCGCAAAACGAAAGCACATCAGAGAGTGCTATCAAGGATGGATTATTGGCAACTATGCCACCATCTATTAAATTTGTAGAGTGCTTTAAATCCATCTCTACCTCAAAATATGTTGGAGCAGATACTGAAGCCAAAATCGCACTATATAGCTTCTCGTCTGATCTAGAAATATTTGAATCATTGTATTTTGATTTATATAGTCTCGGTTCCATTCTTACGATATCTACAGCAGTTACAAGTAAATGCGTTTTTACATCTTCAAATGTAAGTTCACCGAAGTATTCCTTGGCTTTTTTCTTAAGGATATCTTTTTTATATTTAGTTCCAGGTGTGAAGAAAAATCTTTTTGTTTTTTTTGAAAAAATTTCAGGAATATCCTTTTGGTATAAAGTTTTTATATCGTCTGCTCTTTTACCGATTGCCAATAAGCCAGCAATTATTGCACCGGTCGACGTTCCGGCAATTAAGTCAAAGTATTCACCCAGTGATTTTTTTGATTCATCTTTGGTATTTAAAATTTTTTCTATATTTTCCAATATGCAAGCCGTTAGAAAACCCCTAACTCCACCACCGTCTAATGTTAATATTTTCATGGCAGCTTTCCCTAACGAACAAAATTTACATCAAGCCTATATCCAGCAGCATTGGCATAGGCATTTAAAGTAGAAATTGTTGGTGAAATTTTAGAGTTTAGGCTCTCTAGTCTTGAGATATTACTTTTACTAGTATTCATTCTACTTGCTATCTCTTCTTGAGTCAGATTTGCAGCTTTTCTAATCTTAATAAGCTTTAACTTTAAATCAAATTCAACTTCAAGTTTATCGTATTCTTTTTTTACCTCGCTTCTTTTTAGAGCTTTTTCTTTAAAGTCCTCAAATGTTGGTCTCATTTTATCTCCTTTGCTCTTTGCATAATGATCTTCATATCTTTTTTAGGAATGGTGTCTGATTTTTTAATGAGCGTATGCAAAATCACTATCTCTTTATTTATAACATTTACAAATACACTTCTTGCAATACCTTCTTTGCCTTTTGCCCTAAACTCAAATAGCCCATTTCCAAGAGGAGCACTATGTGGTCTACCCAAATTTGGTCCAACCTCTTTTGCCATTTCAAGTACTCTAAGTAAATTAGCTAGTATCGTATCTGGCAAAGATAGTGTCTCGTCTTCAACACTCTTATCGTAAAATGTGATTTTCCATAATTGCTCTTTCATGTCGGCTATATTATCATTTTTGATAACTTATTGTCAAATATGATAACCTTTAGGAACACTCACTCTTCCCCTCCTTGATCAAAATTTACCTCTTCAACTAGATCCTTTAGAATTTTTGGAGTTACTGGCTCC
>NZ_PIRM01000007.1 GCF_003049735.1 Campylobacter concisus
TTTTATAATAAATTTATCAATTTTAAATAAATTTTAAAATCCCTAAATAATTGACTTTAGTAGAATTAAATTAATTATAACTTAAATTAAAAATTTATTTTTATAGATAAAGAATTTTTATTAAAGATTAAGAATCCGACTAGTAATATTATCCATATAAAAATATGCATTACTGCATAATAAAGGAGAAAATGATGAAAGAAGGCAAAGTCATCTGTCCTTATTGCGGGACAGGCTGTCAAGTAACCTTGCATGTGGAAAATAATGTCGTTCGTGCCGCCACAGGCGTTGAAGACAATCCAGTCAATCAAGGAAATTTATGTTTAAAAGGCTTTTATGGCTGGGATTACGTTGCAAGTCCAGATAGACTCACAAAACCACTTATTAGAAAGAAAAATGGCGTATTTTCAAAAGATGGTGATTTTGAGGAAGCCAGCTGGGACGAGGCGCTTGATCTTGTCGTAGAAAAAATGAAAGAGACCAAAGCAAAATATGGCCCAGACGCATTAGCCGGAAATTTCTCAGCACGTTGCACACTTGAGGACAACTACGTTGCTCAAAAACTAATGCGCGCAGTAATTGGCACAAATAACGTCGACCACTGTGCTAGAATTTGACACGCTCCGACAGTAGCAGGACTTGCTAAAACAATCGGAAACGGAGCTGCCACAAATAGCTTTACAGAGATTGGCACTTATAGCAACTGTATATTAATGATAGGCTCAAACCCAGAAAATGGTCACCCAATCGCAGCTATGCACATCCAAAGAGCGCTAAACCGCGGTGCGAAACTAATCGTTATTGATCCTATTAAGACTGAGTTTGCAAGCAGAGCTGACATTCACTTACAACTAGAGCCAGAACATAATATTCCAGTTATCAACGCACTTCTTTATACTATCATCGAAGAAGGCCTTGTAAATGAGGAATTTGCAAGAGATCACACAATAGGTATTGAGTATGTCAAAGAAGCTGTAAAAGACTATGCTCCAGAGGTCGTGGCTAAATACACAAGGCTAAATCCAGAGGATATCAGAGCGGCTGCTAGAATGTACGCTACCACAAAGCCAGCTGTCATCACTCACGGCATGGGTGTAACCCACTTTAACCACGGCGTTGGCGGAGTTTGCGATGTATCAAATTTATTCTTGATCACTGGCAACATCTGCGAGCTTGGCACAGGCGACTTGCCGCTTAGAGGTCAAGAGAACGTTCAAGGCTGCTGTGATATGGGCGTTTTACCAAATATTTTCCCAAATCTTGGCTCAGTAACTGATCCAGAGCAAAGAGCTTGGTTTGAGAAAATGTGGCACCTAGAACCTGGATTTTTGAGCTCAAAAATAGGCGTTCACAAA
This sequence comes from Campylobacter concisus, assembly GCF_003049735.1. NCBI lineage: Bacteria > Pseudomonadati > Campylobacterota > Epsilonproteobacteria > Campylobacterales > Campylobacteraceae > Campylobacter > Campylobacter concisus. The sequence goes on from NZ_PIRM01000007.1 coordinate 1,356, forward strand.
ACCGAAGTACCTGATGCGATCCTTGATGGCAAAGTGCATTTCTTCTGGACTATCGGCGAAAATCCAGTCATCTCTGAGCCAAATACAAACCACTTCTTAAAAGGTATAGCTCATGTTGATTTCTACGTGGTTCAAGATCTATTCTTAACCGAGACTTCACTAAAAGCTGACGTCATACTTCCTGGCGTTGCAAGTAGCGAGAAAGAAGGACTTTATACAAATGCAGAGCGCCGCGTACAACACAACGAAGCAGTCATCACACCTCCAGGAGATGCTAGACAAGACTGGTGGATCGTTTGCGAGATCGCACGCCGTTTAGGGGCAACTGAGGGCTTTAACTTCAACTCACCTGAAGAAATTTGGGAAGAAGTTAGAAAATGCGATCCAAGACGATATGGTGGCATGAGTTATTACCGTATCAAAAAATATCATGGACTACACTGGCCATGTCCAAATGAAGATGATATGGGCGGTCAGAGCCTCTATCTTGATAAGAAATTTTTCACACCTGATGGCAAAGGTCGTTTTGTGCCATGCCTCTTTGTGGATAAAGCCGATAAGATCGAGAGTGCAAAACTTGAGTTTGCTAAGAAGATGAATATGTCTCCTGAGTACCCTATCATGGCTGGCTCAGTCGATGAAAAGACTGACGATGAGTATCCGATACAGCTTCTAACCACTAGAAAGGTCTATCAATACACCGTTGGCACCATGACAAGACGCTCACGCGCCATCGAAGAGGGTGGAGATAGCATCGGACCTATCGCCGAAATGAATCCAGCACTTGCTGCAAGATATGGTTTAAAACAAGGCGACTTCATCAAAGCATGGAGTAGATATGGCTACATCGTCGTAAAAGCCGAAGTAACAGACATCGTGCCTGATGGCATCATCCAGATGACTTTCCACTACTGGGAGAGCTCTTGCAATGAGTTAACAAGCAGTGGCTGGGACTACATCAGTAAGACTCCGACATTTAAAGCAGCTATTCAGATCAAAAAGATCGATGAAGAAGAATTTTTACGAGTTCGCGAGCTAAAACGCATAAAATTCCAAACTTCAAAAATCATCTACGATGACTTCCACCACCACGGAAACGCAGCGATAAATGAGTAAATTTAGCGGGAATTTCCCGCTAAATTTCTTTACTACCAAATTTCATAATCCAAGAATTTTAACATTGCGAAGCCAAAAAATCTAAATTTTAACTTCACTGTCTATGGTTAAATTTTATATTTAAATACAAAAGCAGATATTTTTAAATTTATTTAAACGCCAAAAAACTCATAAAATTTCCCCATTTAAATGTGCTCTCGACTCGCTTAAAGCCAGCATTTAGGGCTAAATTCCTATTTTCTTCTTCGGTATATGGCACCAGCACATTTTCAAGTGCCTCTCTTTTTTGAGCGATCTCGTAGCGTGAGTAGCCTTGCGCTTGTTTGTAGTCTTCGTAAATTTCTATGACACTTTTAGTAAGCTTTTTATCTTCAAAGATGATCTTTTCACTAAACAAAAAGACTCCATTTTCATTTAGTCCGTTATAAATTTTTTGCACTAGATCGGCCCTTTTTGGCGGTCTGATAAACTGCAAAGTATAGTTTGCCAAAACTGCGTCAAAGCCTACTAGCTCACACTTTAAAATATCATCAAGCAAAAATTTTATCTTTGCTCCATAAGCTTTTGCCTTATTTTTTGCATTTGCTAGCATAGCTTCAGAGTTATCCACACCGCTTAGCACGAGATCGTTTCTAAGATTATTTAGTAAAAGTAAGCTATTTGCCGTCGAGCAGCCAAGGTCGCATACTTTTGCTGATTTTGGCAAAATTTTAGCTAGCAGCTTTGCATTTAAATTTGAGCTCACGTCGTAAAATGGTACCGAGCGCGAGATCATATCATCAAAAACGCTCGCTACAAAGTCGTCAAACTCAAACTGCTTGCTTATAGGCTCTTTAAAAATTTCATCTCTCATATACCAGCTCCGTATCCATCAAAGTATCTCATTGTCTCGTTACCAAAAAGATCGCACACGCCAACACAAGCTCTAGCCCTGTTTATATCGCATTTGATCTGTTCTTTTAGCTCGCTAAGATTATTAAATTTTTTATTATCTCTTAGACGTTTTATAAAACAAACCGCGACATGCCTCGTCACTTTTGGCGCGACCTCGTCTAAGATGTGCGTCTCGACACTAAAATTTCCATCCGTACTAAGCCTATTGCCTATAAATGTGACCGAGCCGTAGGTATATGAGCCTATCCTAGTTCTTGTGGCGTATACGCCGTCTTTAGGCAAAAGATAATTTTTTACATCCAAATTTAGCGTTGCAACTAGCTCCTTTGCACCGATGCCCTGTCCTTTTATCACATTGCCCTCGATTGAGTACTCCCTGCCTATTAGCCTGTTTGCCTCTTCGATGTTGCCTTGGCGTATCAGCTCCCTAATGGCCGAGCTATGCACGCCCATGCCGTCATAACAAACCTCATCAACGACAACTACCTCTCCATCAAAAATTCTTTTCAAATCGTGTTTATCCCATGCTCTATTTCTGCCAAATCTAAAATCAAAGCCAACAACGATCTTTTTTAAATTTTTAAAATCATGTTTTAGCAGCGCGATAAATTCCTCACCGCTAAGCCCTTTAATGGTATCAAAATCATACAAAAAGCAAGGGTAGTTTGAGTACTCCGCTCGCTTTAGCTTTGGCGTGATGTTGGCTTTATTCTTATCGATCACGACAAGTCCGCCAAACTCGCCAAGCTGCTTTAAAAGCTGTTTGTGTCCTCTATGCACGCCGTCAAAATGCCCGATCGCAACGGCAGTGATGTTATCTTTTGTTAAAAGCGTAAAAAAATTCGGCATTTCCCTCTTTCCCTTTTACTTCGCACTCTTTGCAAGCTATCAGTTCAAATTTCAAGCTACTTGCTAGCACTTCAAAGCGCTTCATCGCTAAATTTACAGCCTTAGCGTCGGTGACAACGCCTTTTTTGTTGCGTTTTACGCCGACACCCACTTCAAACTGCGGTTTAAAAAGCGTGATGATGAGCGAATTCTCACTTGCTAGCTCACAAATGGCAGGCAAAATTTCAGCTAAAGAGATAAAGCTAACATCGCAAGTTATTAGATCAAATTTATTTTGATGCGATTTTGCAAACCCCCTGACGTCAGTTTTTTCATAAATTTTTACTCGCTCATCACTCCTTAGGCTAGCATCTAACTGATCAGTGCCCACATCGACGCCAGTCACGCTCTTTACGCCACGCTCAAGCAAAATTTGCATAAAGCCACCAGTTGAACTGCCGATATCAAGTGCGTTTTTGCCTGCTAGATCAAATTTCATCGCCTCTAAAAAGCTCTTTAGCTTCAAAGCACCTCGCCCAACGTAAATTTCATCAAGCAGTGAAATTTTAGCCTCGCTAACCTCGCTTGAAACCTTGGTGCAAATTTCGCCGTTTGTTACCACCTTGCCAGATTTAATGAGCTCACTCGCCTTGTTTCTACTGATATTTAAAACGCTTGCGACATAGTTATCAAACCTCAAGTTTTAGCCTCTCATATTCGCTCTCATCGATCACCAGCACGCCTAGCTCATTTGCTTTATCAAGCTTACTGCCAGCCTCATCGCCTGCTAAGACAAAGTCCGTTTTTTTAGAAACTGAGCTTGAAACCTTTGCGCCAAAACTCTCAAGCTCGGCCTTTATCTCATCTCTTGGGCGGCTTAGCGTGCCAGTTATCACAACCGTTTTGCCACTTAGCGCGTTTGAGATGCTTTGCATCTGCGCCACGCTTGGCTGCACGATCTGGCTAAGAGCTAAAATTTCATCTCTATTTACCTCAGCAAAGTCAATTAGGCTATTTGCCATCTCCACACCAAAGCCCTCAAGCGAGACAAGCTCCTCAAAACTAGCATCAAGCCAGCCCAGCCCAAAACTACTTGCAAGCTTTTTAGCCGCCACTTCGCCGATGTGCTCGCAGCCAAGCCCCGTGATGAAGCGCGCTAGCTCCGCACCTTTGCTAGCTTCAATAGCATTTAAAAGGTTGCTTACTTTTTTTTCTTTAAATCCCTCAAGCGCCATGAGATCATCAAATTTAAGGTCGTAAATGTCTTTTATGCAAGAGATCAGCCCCTTGTCAAATAGCAAATTTACGATCGCATCGCCAAGGCCGTCTATATTTAGGCATTTTTTCGATGCGTAGTGAATTATTGAGCCAACCACTCTTGCCCTGCAGCTTAAATTTTGACACTTTAAAAATGCTCCCTCATCAAGCAGGTGCGAGCCACAAACTGGGCAAAATTTAGGTCTTTCTATCACCTCTTCGCTACCATCTCGTCTATCTTTATAAACTTTTGTTATCTTTGGAATGACGTCTCCTGAGCGAATGATGCCGATATAGTCGTTTTTCATGAGACCAAGGCGCTCGATCTCGTCAAAGTTATGAAGGGTAGCGGATTTTACATTTGCACCATCTATATTTACCTCATCAAGCACGCCAACAGGTGTTACTACGCCGCTTCTGCCAACTTGAAGTGCAACGTCTTTTAGCCTAGTCACCTTTTCAATGGCTGGGAATTTAAACGCCACCATAAATTTTGGAAATTTGACCGTATAGCCCAGCTCTTCGCAGCGTGCAAGGTCGTTTACGCGTATCACCATGCCATCCATCATTACGCTCTTTGCCTCACGGCTTGCCAAAAGCTCATTATACGCAGCCTCGAGCTCATCTTTTTTTAAAATTTTGAAAAAATCATCCCTCTCAAAGCCAAGATCACGCACAAATTTCATCACCTCGCTGTGATCTTTTAGCCCAAGGCTCTGCTCGCCCACGCCCCAAGGTATGAAAAGCAGCTTTCTTTTAGCAGTGACCGCACTATCAAGCTGTCTTAGGCTTCCAGCGGCTGCATTTCTAGGGTTTGAAAGTGGCGCCTCGCCTTCTTTTGCGCGCTCTGCGTTTAGTAGCTCAAAATCTTCTTTTTTTATAACAACCTCGCCCCTGATTTCAATTAGCCCTTTGTAATTAATGTTCTTTAAAACAGAATTTATCGTCTTTGCATTTTGTGTCACATCCTCACCAGTAACGCCATCTCCTCTAGTTATCGCCCTAACCAAAACACCATTTTCATAAAGCAAATTTAAGCTCGCTCCATCAAATTTTGGCTCAGCGACAAAGGTCAAATTTTCTTTATCACCACGCTTTAGCCACGCATCAAGCTCGGCTAGATCAAAAATATCTTCCATACTCCACATGCGTTTGATGTGATTAGCCTTGCTAAAGCCCTCTTTTACGGTGCCACCCACGCGTTTTGTAGTTGAAAAGATAGAAATTTCGCTTGGATTTGCCTGCTCATAATCAAGCACCGCGTGATATAGCGCGTCATACTCCTCGTCACTTGCAAGTGGATCATCCTCGTCGTAGTAGGCCTTTGCCCATGAATTTAGCGTCTCTACCGCTTTTTCATACTCTTGTTTTGTCATTTTTGCTCCAAATTTACACCGCATTTTATCTTAAACATACTTTATAAATGATCTAAATTTAGCTCTCTCGCGTCACATAAATGGACATTTTTATAGACCTTTGCTATCTCGTCCCTCGCCCTCATCAGCGCAAAGCCAAGTAAATTTTGCCCTCGCCACTTCATAGGATTTTGCGCATTTTCATCGCTTGCACCCAAACCTATACCCCAAATTTTATCAACAGGGCTTGCCTCAACCAAAACTTTACTACCAGTTTGGAGCAGAAAGTCTCGCAAAGGGGCATTTTGACTAAATTTTAGATAGCTCGCATTTAGCACGACGCCAAATTTAACCTCGTCCCAGACCTTAGCGTCAAAGCCTCGTACCTGCCTACCAAGCGCCTTCATCTGCGCTGGATCTTTGGCAGATAAAATTTGCTCCAAAGCCTCTTTATCGCCAAAGCACTCAGCCTTTTTAGCCATCATATATTGCTCGGCGCAAAGGTATTTAGTTTCATCTTGCCAAAAACTAGAGGCGTACCACTGACTAAGGCAACTTGCACTTATACTAGCGCTCTTTTGATGACCCCAAAATAGAAGAAATTTATCCGATTTTCCAGCGTTGTAGCGCTTTTTAAGCCATTTTAACTCATATCTAGGCTCATGCTCCCAAAGGTTAATGATAAAGTCATTGTTGATAAAAAGTGCACTCTCATCAAAACCTAGCCTCTCATCCCAGTATCCATGCCACGTTGCAGGCTCAGTAAAGAGCTGCTGATACTGGCACTGTTCATCTTGGCTGAGTGTTTTTAGCCAGTCATTAAATTTAAACTTATAATCCTCGCCAGCGCCCATCCTCCAGCCGATGGAAAATGGATCCATACTTGGAAATTTAATCCAAGGTGGCGGAAGTAAATTTCTCATCTGGCCTCTTTTATCAAAATTTAGCCTCGTCCTACCAAAGCGTGACTTGCCTCATCGCCTCGTGCATATCAAAAAGCTGTTTGTGCTCAGCCACGTCGTGCGCCCTTATGATCTGAGCGCCGTTTTCGAAGGCCTTTAAGTGTAGATAAAGTGAGCCTGGTAAGCGCTCTTTGACCTCGCTTGGATAATAGTGATTTATAACTGATTTGCGGCTAGCACCAACTAGTAGTGGGCAGTCAAATTTTAAAAAATGCTCCAAATGCTTGATAAGCAATAAATTTTGTTCAGCCGTCTTGCCAAAGCCAATGCCCACATCAAGCACTAGCTTTTTAGCGCCAAGCCCCTTTGCTAGGGCTATCTTTTGCTCAAAAAAGTCTGCTATCTCGCCGATTAAGTCATTATATTTTGGCGCAACCTGCATGGTGGCTGGATCGCCTTGCATATGCATCATGCAAAACTCAGCATCGTATCGCGCCGCAAGCGTGGCGAGTGAGGCGTTTGCTGTGATGTCATTTATCATTTTAAAGCCGTGATTTAGAGCAAATTCAAGGCAATAAGGATCAAAGCTATCAAGGCTAAATTTCGCCTTTTCGTGTAAATTTAGCCTATAAATTTCTTCAATGATATCTTTTATGCGCCTAAACTCCTCTTCACGGCCGCAATACTCACTCCCTGGCCTTGAGCTAACGCCACCAAGGTCGATGTAGTCTGCACCCGCTTCTAACATGTATTCTATTTTTGAGATACCATTTTGCGTATTTATGCGGCTTTGTTCGTTAAAGCTATCTGTGTTTATATTTGCAACGCCCATTATAAGAGGCTTTGTCGGCTTTATAAATTTTGTCTCTAAAAAGGCTGCTAAATTTTTAAGCCCAAAGTCTTGCAACTTCTCTTTTTTAGCTAGCTGCCTAAGCTGCGCATCTGTCGCCATTAGTAAGGCTTTATTTAGACTCTGCTTACCCAAAATCGTATCTTTATGCGTCACAAGCTCAGCTCCAACACTAAGTGCATCTTGTTTTAGGATATTTGCCGCTGGGGTTTTTATCTCATCTATAAAAATAAAATTTATCTCGCTCTTTTCATGCATGAGCTTCGCACCAGCAAGGCTTGGCGAGATGGCTTTGCAAATTTCATCAAAGTCACTTTTATTATTAATCTTATAAAATTTCAATGTCGTCCTTTTTGAAATATAGTAAGCAGCAGTGGCGTTAGCACGGCGTGAGACTTGGCATTTAGATCGGCAAGCTTGATAAGCGAGAAAAAATAATCCATCTCATCGCCGCTAAATTTATACCCGCTATCAACCGCCTTTGTCACTATAACGCCCACAAGCTCTTTTAGCTCGTTTTTGCCAAATTTCTGAGCTTGCTCGTCTGCTATCTTTTGATCGATAAAGCTTGTTAGCTCTTTTAGGCTAAGTGTTTTTAAATTTAGATCAAGAGTTATTTTTGGCTTTTTTGTGAGGTTATTTTCTATGAGCATTCTTGATCTAATCGTTGGTAGAAGTAAATTTTTACTCTGCGTTGCTATTATAAATTTGATATTTCTTGGAGGCTCTTCGATGATCTTTAAAAGTGCATTTTGAGCCTCTGTCCTAAAAGAATTAGCTTGTATTACTAAAATTTTTTCATCTTTTTCAGCAATGTAAGCTTCTGCGATGACCTCTTTTGCATTTTCTAGCAAAAAATCATCGCTTATAAAAAATCTTAAATTATTTATGCCAAACTCGCTTTCAAGTTTGGCTTTTAAATTTTCAAAATCGCTTGTAACGACGATTTTATTAAGCATTTAGAGTATCACCTTGGCAAAAAGCGCCGCATCGATGCTTTTATCAAAAATTTTGCAAAGGCTTATTAGTTTAACGTCTAAATTTTCATCGCTTGAGCTAAGAGTAAAGCTGTTTTGCGCCTGCTCGTCAAATAGCCACATATAACTATCCTCATCACTTTTGGCTAAATTCGCATATTTATCAAGGCTCTTTCCGATATAAAAAAACAAGTATCCATTTGGGAAAGCAAGACTTAGCATATCTTTTAAAAGCTGCTTTTGTTCATTTGTCTCTATCTCATCAAGCGATGGATAAAGCGATCTTAGGCTAAAAAATGGCAAAAACGGCCTTATGCTTTTTGAATGGTTCATCTTTTTTAAAAGATAAATTTCAAACCATCTTCGCTCTTCATCACTTATAGTTATAAAAGCCCTTCCTTCAAGTAAAAATTTAAGCCTAGATGCGAGCAAAGGCGTCCATTCAACACGCCTTTCCTCCATCCAGCTCATCAAAGGGCCTTCGTCCCTAATAGCCTTTAACGTCCACTGAATAAAATCTTGCATTATTTATCTAGCTTATAAGCATCGTGAAGTACGCGAACCGCTAGCTCACCATATTTTTGATCAACGATCATTGAAATTTTTATCTCGCTTGTTGAGATCATTTGGATATTTATACCCTCTTTTGCAAGCGTTTCAAATGCCAAACATGCTACGCCACTATGGCTCTTCATGCCGACGCCAATAACTGAAACTTTCACGATCGCATCATCAAATTCTATATGTTTTGCAGCTGAGAGCTTTTGCATAGTCTCTTTTGCTAGTTCAAGCTCATTTTGTGGCACTGTAAAGCCTAAATTTGTAGTGCCGTCATGTCCTACGTTTTGAATTATCATATCTACATTTATGTTTTCATGAGCTAAAGCTGTAAAAATTTCTGCTGCAATGCCAGGCTTATCAACTACGCCTCTTAGTGTTACTCTTGCTTGATTTTTATCTAGTGCTATTCCGCTTACTAAAACTGCTTCCATATTGTCATCTTCCTTTGCTATTAATGTACCTTCGTTGTGATTAAAGCTACTTCTTGTAATGAGTTTTACATTTAGTTTTTTTGCTAGCTCGACTGAGCGATTTTGCAGTACCTTTGCACCAGCAGAAGCTAGCTCAAGCATCTCATCATAGCTTATTTTCTCAAGTTTTTTTGCCTTTTTTTCTATCCTTGGATCAGTCGTATAAACGCCATCAACATCGGTAAAAATTTCGCATAGATCAGCATCAAGCGCTCCTGCTAATGCAACTGCACTAAGGTCGCTACCGCCTCTACCAAGGGTTGTGATATTACCTTTTTCATCTATACCTTGAAAGCCAGCCACAACTACGATCTTGCCAGCTTTTAGCTCGGCCTTTAGCCTAGCAGTCTCTATCCTTTCGATCCTTGCTTTTGTATGAATATCATCAGTAATAATGCCTGCCATCGCACCTGTCATACCTACACACGCATAGCCTTTTGCATTAAGTGCGATCGTTAAAAGCGCGGTCGTTACTTGCTCTCCAGAGCTTAAAAGCATATCAGTGGCGACGCCATCTGGATGTTTTGAAAAATACTCACTATATTCAACCAATTGATTTGTAACTCCGCTCATCGCAGAAACTACCACAACTACGTCTGCACCGCTATTTTTTGTCTCAATGACTCTATTTGCCACAGCTTCGATGCGTTCAAGTGTTCCTACGCTAGTTCCGCCAAATTTTTGAACGATCAACATCAAAAATATCCTTTCTCTTTAAAATAACTCAAAACCTTTTCATAAATAGGCTTTTTAAAGTGATTTATTCCCTCTAAACTTCTACCAAAATCTACAAATTTATACTCGCTAAACTCTGGATGCTCTGTCTTTAAATTTATGCTAGCTCCATTTTTAAGTCTAACCAAAAAATATTTTTGCGTCTGTCCATCAAATGGATAAAATTTCTTTGCCGCGTTTGCTGGAAAGTCGTAGCTTAGCCACTGCGGATACTCATCTAAGATATCGATTTTATCAGTTCCGATCTCTTCTTTAAGCTCCCTTTTTAAAGCCTGCTTTGGACTCTCGCCTTCGTCTATTCCGCCTTGAGGAAACTGCCAAATATCATCCATATCCACCCTTTTTGCGACTAAAATTTCACATTTAAATGGATACAAGCTAGACAAAATAACAGCTGCCACATTTGGTCTGTATTTTTTTTGCATGATTTTTCCAAAAATTTTATTTGGGATAATAACTAAAAAGAGTTAAGAGATAGATAAATAAGACTACTTTTTACGACGTTTGTAGTAAATCACATAGCCACTAAAAAGTAGCACGCCAACTCCACAAGAAGCCATAAAAAAGATAAATTTTCCAGCCTCTCCGAATGTATATCCAGCGTGCAGATCAAGCATAAATTTATAAATTTCAAAAGATTTTGGCATGGTATTTTTTAAAATTTCTCCACTTGCCGTATCGACCGCAAGCCTAACGCCATCACTCTCACTAGCACCTTTTGGCAAGTAAAAGATCATAAATTTTACGCCGTCTTTATTGAGGATAAAATTTAAAGCGTCAAACTCATTTCCAAATTTTAAAATAAAAATTTCATAAGCTTTTTGAAGATTTTCTACCTTTTGCTCATCACTTAGACTAAAGCCATTTTTGCTAGTAAAATTTGGCTTTTTAAAGACCTTCTCTTCGCCATAAATTTGATTTATAACCTTAGCAAAGCTCTCATAAGAAAAGTATAGACTGCTAACACAGATAATAAGCAAAATAGCCCCCAAATAAAGCCCTAAAAACCCATGCAACGAATATAAAAATGCAAATTTCTTTGCCTTTAGATTTAGCTTAAAGGCGCTAATAAATTTGCTTCTAAATCTCCAAAAATGTATCAGCACCCCAGTTATTAAAATCGCAAGTAGCGCAAGCGTCGAAATCGCCACTAGCTCACTTGCAAATTTAGATAAATTTTCATTTTTAAATAGAGCTAGCCCTAGATTTTTATGTAAATTTAAAGCTAGCCCTATAAATTTTTCCACACTATTTTCAGAGACTACCTCGCCCGTATAAGGATCTACAAAGAACGACTTAAACTCGCCACTATCGCTTGTGCCACTTACTACATAAGCTCTATTTATCTCGCCTTTTATCTTTATATAGCTAAGGTTAAAATTTGGCCAAGTCTTACTAAAGACCTTTAAAATTTCATCTATTTTTAAAGCACTTTTATTAGTTGCTATGTCTATCTCATCTTTACTAAAAGCCTCAATTATCTCATCGTGATACGAAATAATCGCTCCACTAATTGAAATTATCAAAAGCGGTAAAGCAAATATAAGAGCTAAAATTAAGTGAAATTTCCACCAAATTTTAAACATTTTAAAACTTTAGATTAAAGCCAAGCTCGATCTTTTGCCCATCGGCTATTAAGATATCATATCTGTTTGATCTTGTCGTAAAAAACTCATTAAAGAGATTATAAACGCTTAGGTTTAGGCTGAAATTTTTAGTTACATTGTAGTTTATGCCAAGATCTGCGATAACGTAAGCTCTCATATCATCAGCATAGCTAAATGAGTTTTTAGTTCTACCATAATAATTTATCTGTGACCAGAAATTTAGCCATCTATTTAGCTCGTAGTTCGCTCCAAATTTAAATGTATGAAGCGGATAGTTGTTTAAGCTTTTACCAACTTGTGATCCATCTTTTTGTTTTGATTTTGTATAAACATAGCTTTGATTTAGTCTAAGAGCATTTGTCACCTGCCACTCATTTGTTAGCTCAACTCCGTAAATTTCAGCCTTGCCGATATTTATACTCTCCCAAATACCATTTGGATAACTTTTTCCTTTATGCATACAACCACTGTTTCTTGGGCAGATAGGGCTATAGCTTAACATATCTTTAAAGCTTGTGTAAAAGCCAGTTAGTGAAGCTTCAAAACCTTCATTGTTATTATAAACGCCACCAAATTCATAACTTACGCTTGTCTCTGGCTTAAGGCTACTTCTGCCAAGCTGTGCTCCAAGTCCTCCAGCAAATGGCAAAGCAAGATCTTGCGTGCGCTGCTTGATATCAGGTGTCGCATAACCTGTGCTAACTCCGCCTTTTAAGGCAAAAAAGTCATTTAAGTTATATATACCATAAATTCTTGGTGAAACGTGCGAGCCATAGTTCTCATCGTAGTTATAGCGAATTCCTGTACTTAAAATAAAGTCTTTTATAAGGCGATAATCATCTTCAGCATAGACCGAATAATCATACCTCTTTACATTCGCAGCGTCCGCTGTGGTTGCCTTTTCATCAAGTTTTTCTTTTTTAGCATTTAGTCCTAAGGTAAAGGCGTTATTATCAGTAAAATGTGAGCCTTTTGTATCAAAATTTAGAGTCTTTAGTGTCAAATTTTGTTGTGCTATCTCTTTTATCTTGCCATAAGATAAATAGCTTTGAAGCAAGATATTATCAAGCCTTGCTTCGTGGCTTAAATTTATCACATCTCCCTTTATTCTCTCGCTAGCAACTGAGTTAGTGCCAGTTGATAGTGTTTTGCCTTTAGTTCTTTTATATTTCACATCGCTTCTTGCAAGCTCAAGCGTAAGATCATTATTTTCATTTGGCTTCAAAAATAGTTTCGCACCAAAATTTCTATCCTTTTGCTCTCTATTTGCATAAGAAATTTTATCTTCTGATTTATTTAAATTTTTACCATAAACAGAAACACTTAAAACATCGTCAATTAGTCCAGAGTGCAAATAAAGGCTGTTGTAAAACTCACCGCTTATATTTTTATTTCTAGCAAATTTATAGCTTGAGCCAAGATTTGCGCCAAATTCATTACTAAACTCATCTGTAATGATATTTATAACTCCACCTAGTGCGTCACTTCCGTAAAGCGAGCTCATAGGTCCACGTATCACTTCGATACGGTTTATCGCACTTGCTGGCGGAATGAAACTATATGAGCCTCCAACACTTCTAAGCCCTTTATAGGCGTTATCGCCTGGTACTGGCATGCCATTTACTAAAATTTTAGTAAATCTTGGAGAGAATCCACGTATAGAAATTCCTCGTCTATTTGCCGCTTCGGGAGTCGTCCCAAAAAGACTTGGGATATCCTTTGTCATACTCTCGATATCTTTGTGATTTTTCTTTTCTAATGCCTCTTTAGTTATAACGCTAAGCGTTGCTGGTGCGTCTTTGATATTTTGCTCAAATCCTGTCGCACTCACTACTTTAACCTCTGGCAGAACCTTATCTTCATTTGCAAAAAGCGGTAAATTTATAAAAATTGCCGCACAAATAGAAATTTTTAATGCACTTTTCACAAAAACTCCTTATAAAAATTTAATACACATTTTACTAAAATTAAATAATCGTTATCAATATCATACGTAACGCTAAAGGGATTAAATTTAACGCTTGAGGGATAAAATGATAAATTTAGACAAAAAATATGGAACGAGCAAAATATCTCAAAAGGAAAAACAAGTAAGCGTGGAGTTTTTCAAGCAAAGCAGTGGCATCAGCTATCTAAAAAGTGAAATTTTATGTAATGGTAGGATAAAAAGAGATCGTCACAAGTCTAAAAAATATCTATTTTTAATGTTTAATGAGGATAAAAACGATCTTTGCTTTAAGCTTGATAGAAAAGAGTATATTTTAAACAAAGATGAATTTTGCATTGGGCTTGTTAATGATGATTTTAAAGGCGCCTTTGAGTATCAAAATAAATTTTATAAGACTAAAACACTACTTTTTGACGAAAGCTACGCAAATAAGCTTGAGATATTTGCTGGGCTTAGATTTGATGATAAATTTGAGCTATTAAAATACAAAAAAGATTTAGCTCAAATTTGCGTTTTAAATGAACTTGATACGACAAATTTATATGAAGGCGCGATGAGGGAAATTTTTACCGAGTCAAAAATTTTAGAGCTTATCTATAAAAGTAAAATACGAAAAGAGAGCGAAATTTCACTTAGCAGAGATGAAGAAAAGACTCTTTTAAAAGCTAAAACGATCTTATTAAGCCGTATGCAAAATCCTCCAAGCATCAAAGAGTTAGCTCATCTTTGTGGCACAAATGACTTTTGGCTAAAGAAAAATTTTAAGCTATTTTTCAAAGATACGATCTATCAGCTCTTAGCAAAAGAGCGCCTAAAGCTAGCTTTTACTCTTTTAGAGCAAAACGATATCAGTATAAAAGAAGCCGCAAATATCGTAGGCTACGCAAATACTGCACATTTTGCAAAAATTTTTAAGATAAATTTTGGCTTTTTACCAAGCAAACTCTTAAAGACCAAAAGCTACTTTTAAACTGCTATAAATGCCAAATTTCTTATAATCGCCAAAATTTTAAAAAGAGAGAAATTTGCAAGTTTATATCCACGTGCCATTTTGTGAAAGCAAGTGTCCTTATTGCGCTTTTGGCTCAAGTGACGACGAATTTAACAAGGTTAGCGCCTATTTTAAGGCATTTTGCCTTGATCTAAATTTTCAGCTAAAAAGCCAAAACGTAAAAGAAATCTCAACCATCTTTTTTGGTGGCGGCACACCAAGCGCAGTAAATGCTAAGCTTTATGATGAAATTTTTAGCATTTTAACGCCTCTTTGCACGCGAGAAACCGAGATCACACTTGAAGCAAACCCAAACTCAGCAAGTCTTACTTGGCTAAAGCATGTTAAAAATTTAGGCGCAAATCGCATAAGCTTTGGCGCTCAAAGTTTTTTTGAAGATAAGCTAAAATTTCTTGGGCGCATTCACAGCAGGGAGCAAATTTTTAAAGCAGTTGAAAATGCCCAGACAGCTGGCTTTAGCAATATAAATTTAGACCTCATCTACGACACCAAATTTGACACTAAAAAGCGCCTTTTGGCTGAAACTGAAAATTTAAAAAGTCTTGCTATCACGCATCTAAGCGCCTACTCGCTCACTCTTGAAGAAAACACCCCATTTGCTGGTAAAAAAAGTTATAAAAAAGATAGCGACACTTTGGCTAAATTTATGATAGAGCAGATCAAGCGAGCTGGCTTTGGGCAGTATGAAATTTCAAATTTCGGCCAAATTTGCAAGCACAATCTTGGCTACTGGCAAGGCAAAAACTATCTTGGCGTGGGCGCTTTTAGCGTGGGCTTCGTGGATGGCACGAGATACTACGCCAAAAATAGCATAGATGCCTACATCTCACAACCAACTTACAGAAAAAAAGAAATTTTAAGTCAAAGCGAGCTAGTAAGAGAGCATATATTTTTAGGGCTTAGAAGCATAGTTGGCGTGGAGGCTGGACGATTAAGTGAGGCTCAGAAAAAAAAGGCGAATCTACTTGTAGAAAATGAAAAACTACTCTTTAAAAATGGTAAATTTTACAATCCAAATTTCTTACTAAGCGACGAGATCGCACTCTTTATCGAGGGCTAAATTTATAAAATTTTGAGCAAAGTCAAGATAAAATACAAAGCTTAAATAAAATTTAATAGAGGCAAAAATGTTTGGAATGAGTTTTTCTGAAATCTTGGTTATCGCCATTATTGCAGTGTTAGTTTTAGGTCCTGACAAGCTGCCAAGCGCGATGGTTCAGATTGCAAAATTTCTAAAAATGTTTAAAAAAGGCATAAACGACGCAAAATCAACATTTGATCAAGAAATGAAGATAGCTGAACTAAAAGAAGATGCTCAAAAATATAAAGAAAGCATAACCAAAAGTACGCAAAGTGTGCGTAAAAAGCTCACTTTTGAAGAGCTTGATGAGATCAAAAAAAGCGCAAATGATATCACTAACGATATACAAAATGTCGTAAGCAATACCAAAAAAACGGTAGAAAATATACAAAATCCAACAAATTTAGTTAAAGATGCGATCTTAAACGATAAAAAAGAGGCGTAATGTTTGAAGAGCTAAGACCCCATTTAATCGAACTTAGAAAGAGACTTTTTATAAGCATAGTAAGCGTTTTTGTCTGTTTTGGCATCTGCTTTACGTTTTGGAACCCACTGCTTGCATGGATGAGCGAACCGCTAAAACAAGTCTTACCAGCTGGCTCAAATATCATATTTACTCAAATTCAAGAGCCATTTTTTACTGCGATGAAAGTTGCATTTTTTGCTGGTGTCGTGATCGCGCTACCTATCATTTTTTGGCAGTTTTGGCTATTTGTCGCCCCTGGACTTTATGACAATGAAAAAAAATATGTGATCCCATTTGTCATCTCAGCTTCATTTATGTTTGCGTGCGGGGCGGCATTTTGTTACTACGTGGTGATTCCACTTGGCTTTGCATTCTTGGTAAATTTTGGTGGCCAGCTCTTTACAGCGCTACCAAGCATTGGCGAGTATGTTGGCTTTTTTGCAAAACTACTTATTGGCTTTGGAATTTCATTTGAGCTACCAGTCATTACATTTTTCTTAGCAAAGATCGGACTTGTCGATGACAAGATGCTAAAAGATTACTTCAGATACGCTGTTGTTATCATCTTTATCTTTGCAGCCATCGTTACACCACCTGATGTGATAAGTCAAGTCTTAATGGCACTGCCACTAATCGGACTTTATGGAATTTCAATAATCGTCGCCAAAAGAGCTAACAAGAGCGACGATGAAGACGAAAAAGAAGAACAAGACAGCGACGTAGCAAGCGATGAGTAATATAAACGACGTCTCAAGTTATGATTATTTTTTGCCCGAAGATCTCATCGCAAAAGAGCCAGTTTTGCCAAAAGAAGAGGCAAGATTGCTTGTCTATTTTAAAAATACAAAAGAGATAAAACACTACAAATTTAAAGATCTCTTCAGCCTTGTCCCAGAGGACGCAGCGGTCATTTTTAATAATACAAAAGTTATCAAAGCTCGTATTTTAGGACAAAAAGAGAGTGGTGGGGCTTGCGAAGTGATGCTAAATCAGCCCATAGGCGAAAATAAATTTAGCGTCTATATAAGAGGCAGAGTAAGCGCTGGTAGTGTTTTAAATTTTCCTGATAATCTAAAAGTAAATGTGCTTGAGCTAAATGACGATGGCACAAGGGTGGTAAATTTTACGCAAAATGGCGTTTTGCTTGATAATGTTCACCTTTTTAGTGAGCTTGAAAAGATTGGTCACATCCCGCTTCCACCATACATTAAAAGGGCTGATACAAAGGATGATGAGAGCTGGTATCAAAGCATATTTGCCAAAAATATCGGTGCAGTGGCAGCTCCGACAGCTAGCCTTCACATAAGCGAACAAATGTTAGAGCAGATAAAAGCAAAGCATGAAGTCGCCTACATTACGCTTCATGTTGGCGCTGGGACATTTAAAGGTGTGGAGTGCCAAAATATAAACGACCACAAAATGCACTCAGAATTTTATGAGCTAAGCGAGCAAGCTCAAGAGATTATAAATTCTAATAAACCAATTCTTGGCGTTGGCACGACGGTTACTAGATGTGTTGAAGAATTTGCAAGAAGCAAGCAAGCAAGCGGCTTTTGCAAGCTATTTTTAAACCTAAATAATAAGCCTATCAGGCAAAACTACCTTCTTACAAATTTTCATCTACCAAAATCAACTCTAATAATGCTAGTTACCAGCTTTATAGGGCTTGAAGAGACGATGAGGATTTACAAAATGGCAGTTGATGAAAAGTATAGATTTTACTCATACGGCGACGGGATGTTGATAATATGAAAGATAAGCCTATCGATATCATAAACAGAATGGAAATTTTTCTTAGCGCCATATACCAAGATGCGCAAGACACTAAAAATTCCATAATTTTTAGTTACGATCCAAGTTATCCAAGGTTTTTAAAATTTGATGCTACAAATCTCATAAAAACACTTGAAAATATTTGCAAATTTTTCCTTTACTCTACCGAATATGCTGACATTTACATTCTCTTTCAACTTAAAAATTATAGTCCCAAATCTGTAAATTTTGACATTAAAATAAAATCTAGCCATAGCGTAATGAGACCAAGTCATTACTATCTCAGCAAGATAAATAACTATCTAAAAAAAGCAAATGAATCTATGATCTCTCATAATGATGGAGAATTTTTAATATCTTTTAGTGCAGCACTAACAGGCGATAGAGCCATCCAAAGACAAATAAATATCAAAAATCAAACAAATACAAATATCTTAGTCGCTTGCGATGACGATGCTTTGTTTGACACTATTAGTGCTCAGATAAATTTTTTAGGTCTAAAAGTTATCGGTAAAAACGACCTTAGCAATCTAATGAGACATATAAAAGATTCTATTTTTACCCCATTTGTTATTTTTATCGATAGTAAAATTTTAAAAAATGAAGCGATGCTAGAAGATATACTTGAGTTTAAAAATATTAAAAATTTTCGTATTGTAGCCATTTGCAAAAACGATGAGTCAGCTAACGATCTGCCAAATCATGTCACAGTATTAAAGCAGCCCTTTAGCACAGATAGCTTTCAGCTAGCTTTTAAAAATTCACTCAAAAAATAGACCGATTTTTACTTTTTAATTTTAATTTATCCCAAGATATCTTTTTAAAATAATAGTGGCTGAAATGCTATCTAGCCTACCATCTCGCTTTGTATTTGTGTAAATTTCACTAGCTTCGCTGCTACTAAAAGCTTCATCTTGATAGACAATATTTGCCTTTACATCAAGAAGTGAGACAAAATGCTTGATGCGTCTTCTCATCTCATCTTCGCTACTACCGCCGATTGGCACACCCACTACTAGCGTATCTGGGGCATATTCATTTACCTTTTGGCTCACATCTCTTGCGGCTTGATTTCTATTTTTTCTAAGCACTGGCTCAAGCGGGGTCACGATCTCTCCAAAACCAAAGGCAAGTCCTATTCGCTTTAACCCAACATCAATAGCCATAAATTTCTCTCTCATAGCACGCTCTTTACTCTTAGATTTGAAATTTCAACTAGCCCTTCAAGCTCGTACTCATAGATGATATCACCAAATTTTGCTAAAACTTCATCAAGACTTACGCCATTTTTACAAAATTTTAAAATCTCGTCACTAGTTTTTTCTTGCTCTTTTATCTCACCAAAAAGTGAAGCAAATTTATGATAGTCATCGATAAGTTCGGCTTTTTTATTTGCAAGCAAAAAATTTGTCCCATCGCTTTCACCCATGCGTTGTGGCAGTACATAAACTGGAATTTTAAGCTCATTTGCAAGCCTTGCACTTTGCATTGAGCCACTTTTAAGATCAGCTTGCGCGACTACTAGAGCTTCACAAAGCCCCACAACTATGCGGTTTCGCTCCAAAAATCTATAAGCAAGTGGTGGCTCGCCTTCGTCATACTCACTAAGAGCCAAGGCTTTGGTGTAAATTTCATTTATCGCCACTTTATTTTGGCTTGGATAGATGGTGTCAAGCCCGCTCGCAAAAATGCCAATCGTTCGTGGCATAGCAGCTTTATGAGCTGCGATATCAACGCCGATTGCTCCGCCACTTACCACGCATATGTTTGCACTTTTTAGTGCTGCGCAAAGTGCCGCAACACACTCTTTTGTATAAACACTTGCCTTTCGTGAGCCAACAACTGCGATCTTTGGTAAGGATAAAAGCGAAGTATCTCCGATAAAATTTAGCTGTTTTGGTGGATTTTTTAGTCTTTTTAACGGCTCTGGGATAAAGTCAAGTCTCATAAAATATCTTTTAAATAAACCACATCAACATCTTTTAAAAGATTATTTTTGCTCTCTTTTATCACTGCAATCGTATTTTTCTTTGGATGCCCGATAGCGATCGCATAGCCTCTTTTTTTAGCCAAATTTACAGCAGCCACAAGCTCACGTCTAACAGCACTAGCCGATGGATCGTCGTCTAAAAATATATCTCTTGAAATGTATGGCTGATTATGTTTTTTTGCAGCTCTTGCTACTGCGGTTTGAGCGATAGTTTTGCTATCAACAAAGACAAAGCCCTGCTCTATCAGCGCCCTATATGCCTTATCCATAGCGTCAAAATCGCTTGTAAAGCGTGATCCTGTGTGGTTGTTTGTATATTTTGCACGCGGGAAGTCTTTGCGTATCTTTTTTATCTTCTCAAGCATGCTCTCAAAACTCTCGTTGATAGTAAGAGTTCCTATCTCTGGGCTATCAAAGTGCTTTGCTTGCATCGGAAGATGTATCATATAAAACTCAAATGTTCTTGCGATATTTGGCGTATCTGGATGAGTTTTTGTCGCTGGAAAAATAGACGGCGTGATTTTTAAGCCAAGCGACTTTATCATACTCGCATGTTCAAATGTCGCCACATCGTCTATTATGATGACGAGCTTTGCGCGCCCTTTTACACTAGTATTTGGCGTAAAAGGTACCGCTTCAAAGCTATCTTTTTTTATATTTTTTTCTTCATATTTTGTTTTTTCTATCTTTTTAGTGGTTAAATTTTCAGCTTTTTTAGCTGGCTCGACTTTTGTATCCTCGCTTTTAAATTTCTCTTTTTTTTCTATTTCAGCGCTTTTATTTTGATCGATTTTTACTTCAAAATTTTGAGGTTTTAACTCAGTTTTTTGTTCGATTTTTGAGCTATAAA
The DNA here is from genome assembly GCF_003049735.1 of Campylobacter concisus. Taxonomy (NCBI): domain Bacteria; kingdom Pseudomonadati; phylum Campylobacterota; class Epsilonproteobacteria; order Campylobacterales; family Campylobacteraceae; genus Campylobacter; species Campylobacter concisus. The sequence continues at coordinate 22,028 of NZ_PIRM01000007.1, forward strand.
ATGGCTCTATCTTTTGTTCATTTTCTATTACACTAGGCTCTGTATTTTTATAACTTGCAAGTAAATTTTTAGTATCGTTTTGCTCTTTTTTTATCTCTTCTTTTTTGGCTTCACTCTTTACTTCAGCTATCTTCTTTTGCTCTTTTGGCTCAACTTTTGAATTTAAAGCAAGCTCACTTTTATGCTTAGGATCGGTAAAAATTTTACTTAAATTTTCATCTTCATCAAATTTTAGAGGGTATTTTCTCTTTTCGTATTCTTGTTTTTTCTCTTTACTGGCAACCTTTGGCTCAGCTTTTTTAGAAATTTGCTTCTCTATCTTTGGCTCATTTGCTTTGCTTATCTGTTCTGCACCATTATTTTTTATACTAAGAGCTACGCTAAGTGCTATTATCAAAATAGCCGCGATAATGCCGATACCAAGATAGGTTTTATTGTGAGAGCGACCTGCACTCTTTTTTGTAGGTCGCTTCTTTGTAGTCTTTTTTTCGCTCAAGGCTTAGTTTTTATTCTGATCTATAAGTTTGCCGTTAGTTATCCAAGGCATCATCGCGCGAAGTTTTTTGCCAGTTTGATTTAGCAAACTTCTCTCAGCTATACCGCGCTCAGCGTTCATTCTAACATATCCTGCTTTTCTCTCTAGGATGAAGTCTTTTGCAAATTTGCCATTTTGAATCTCTTTTAAAACTTCTTTCATAGCTTTTCTGCTCTCTTCGCCAACTACCCTTACGCCGCTTACGTAATCGCCGTATTCAGCTGTGTTTGAGATAGAGTAGCGCATATCAGCCATGCCACCTTGATACATTAGATCAACGATTAATTTTAGCTCATGCAAGCATTCAAAATACGCCATTTCAGGCTCATAACCAGCCTCTACAAGTGTATCAAAGCCAGCATTTACTAGCGCGCAAAGACCGCCACAAAGAACAGCTTGCTCACCAAACAAATCTGTTTCAGTTTCATCTTTAAATGTTGTCTCAATGATGCCAGTTCTACCACCACCTATACCGCAAGCATAGCTTAGAGCGATCTCTTTTGCCTTTCCGCTTGCATTTTGCTCAACAGCAATAAGATCAGGTATGCCGCCACCTCTTACGAATTCGCTTCTAACTGTGTGTCCTGGAGCTTTTGGAGCGATCATAATGACATCTATATTTGCTGGAGCTTTTATCTGGCCAAAATGCACATTAAATCCATGCCCAAACGCGATAGCAGCGTGATCTTTTAAATTTGGCTCGATCTCATTTTTATAAATTTCAGCTTGAAGCTCATCTGGAGTTAAAATCATAACCACATCAGCGCCTTTTGTAGCTTCGCTTACGGTTTTTACCTCAAAGCCTTTTGCCTCAGCCTTTGCCCAGCTTCTGCCACCTTTTGAAAGGCCAATTACAACGCTTACACCGTTATCTCTTAAATTTTCAGCATGTGCATGACCTTGTGAACCAAAGCCGATGATTGCTACTTTTTTACTTTGAATAAGGCTTAAATCACAGTCTTTATCATAATAAACATTTATAGCCATTGTTACTCCTATTATTAAAATTTGGCAAAATTATAACTTTAGCCAGCAAAAATTCGGCTGAAATATATAGAAACTCTTTTTAAGTTTTATGATAATTTATTTTGATAAAATACGCTGAAATTTCAAAAAAAGAGATAACTCAATGAATGAATCAGTTTTTAAAAAAATCAAAGCACTTCCACCATTAGATGACACAGTTATACAAATTCAACGCTTACATGCGGACGAAAACAGCTCAATAAGTGATCTTACAAAAGTGGTCGAAAAGGATCCGATGCTAACGGCAAATATCTTGCGTTCAGCAAACTCTCCACTTTATGGGTTTTCTCAAGAGATCACAACTATAGCAAGAGCTATTTCTCTTTTTGGTATGGCTACTATTCGAGGTTTTGCGCTTTCAAGTACGATTAAAAAGAGCTTTTCTATAAATTTAGAGCCTTATGGCATTACTACACAAGATTTTTTAAATATCTCAATCATTCAGAATGCACTAATGTATAATTGGCATTCTAAAGTTAATCCTAAAAGCCTAGAAATTCTCTCTCCAGCTTCATTTATGCTTGAGATTGGCAAGATAGTTCTTGCTCATGAATTAGCTGAAAATAAGCAAGACGTCGAATTTAGAGAAAAACTTAAAAATATATCTAGCCCAATCGATCTTGCCCTATTTGAAACAGAAATTTTAGATATGTCAAATGAAGAAGTTACAGCTAAAATTTTTGAACAATGGAACCTTGAGACAGAACTTAGCAGCTCAATACTCTATTCAAATAATCCAGAAGAGGCACCAGATCATATAAAAGATTACGCAAAAGCCCTAAAAGTGATAAAAACGGCTGTAAATATCTTTAATCAACTTGATGATATAAGCATACAAAATACTCTACCTCTTCTTGACGAATACGGCTTTGGACATGATACGTTTTTAATGGCTGTCGCTAAAGTCAAAGATAATTTGTGAAAGAATTTCTAACCTCACTACTAGTTGGCATCAAGGAAAAAGAAGTTTCAAACGAAGATAAAGAGATTTTACGAAATCTCTTAAATCTTGGTGCCGTAAGCTCCCATAAAGATAAATTTTACCTAAACAATGGCTACGTCTGCGGTAAGCTAGACATCAGCCAAAACGCAACTGGCTTTATCATGCCATTTGATAAACGCTTCAAGCAAGACATCATCGTAGAAAATAAAAATTTAAACAACTCTCACCTTGGCGATATCGTGTTAGCAAAGCTTTTGCCACTTAAGAAAAAACGCCAGAGTGCTAAGATAGTAATGAGCCTAAAGCTTGCAAATGAGACAAGCGTGCTCTATACAAAACGCTTTGGAGCGGCCATTTTAGGTGTAAATTTAAAAACTGGACTAAGCACGACCTTAAAAGCGACTCAAAAAAGCCTAAAGATGCTCCCACTTGGGACGCTGCTTAAGGTAAATAACCTAAATAACGAAATAGTCGAGGTTTTAGGAAATTTAGAAGATCCATTAAGCGATGAGAAAATTTCGCTTGCCATTTATAATAAAAATGATAAATTTAGCGAGGCTTGTGAGCTTGAGGCAAAGGCTTTTGGCGACGAAGTCGATGCTAGCATGTATCCAAATAGAGTTGATCTAAGAAATTTAGAGTTTTGCACGATCGATCCAGTCGATGCCAAAGACTTTGATGACGCCATATATTTTGATGAGGAAAAGCGTGAAATTTACGTCGCAATCGCTGATGTGAGCGAGTATGTGACTGCTTATAGCGCTATTGACAGCGAGGCTAAAAAAAGAGGCTTTTCTATCTACTTTCCGCATATCTCAGTACCGATGTTGCCACGCGCGCTTAGTGAAAATATCTGCTCACTAAAGCCAAATGTGCCTCGCCTTGCATTTTGTTTTAAAATTTCACTTGATGCAAATAATGAGGTAAAAAAAGAGGAGCTTTTTGAAGCGATCATCCTTTCAAAAAGGCGCTTTAACTACGACGAGATCGATGAAATTTTAGAGGGCAAGAGAGAGTGTGAAATTTCATGGATCAAGCCACTTTTTAAACTCACCACAAAGCTTCGCAAAAAAAGGCTTTTGCACGCATTTGACTTTAGGACAAAAGAGCTAAGAATGAGCCTTGATGAAGAGGGTCAAATTTTACAAACTAGATTTGAAAGTGACTCCGACTCACATAGACTTGTCGAGGACTGTATGCTTTTAGCAAATAAAGCTGCCGCAAAGCTCATCACAAAGGGTGTTTTTAGAAACCACGCTTCGCCTGATTTTAAAAAGATAGATACATTACTTGAAGATTTGCAACTTTTGGGGCTTGACTTTACCTACGAGAGTGACCTTGCAAATTTGATAAGAAAGATCCAAATAAAAGCCGATAAACTTGGCAACCGCGAAGAGATAGATAAGCTCATCATCAAGTCGCAAAAAAAAGCTGAATACTCGAGTGAAAATTTAGGCCACTTTGGGCTTGGATTTGATAGATACACACACTTTACAAGCCCTATTAGACGCTATTCTGATCTCATTTTGCACAGACTTTTAAAGGCTAAAATTTCAAAAGATGAGAAGCTTTACAACTTCTTGCTTTTAAACATCCAAAGCACCTGCGCAAATTTAAGCGAACTTGAAAGAGAAGCCGACAAGGTAGCCTACGACTTTATGGATAGGAAATTTGCACGCTGGGCAGCCGCAAACATCGGCAAAGAGGTGCGCTGCTATGTGAGCGAAAACCAAAATGTCTTGGTTGCCAAGCTTGATGATCATTTTGTTGGAGCTAGGATTTTCATCACTGGATACAGTGCAAATTTACTTCAAAAGCTTGTCGTAAAGATCACAGAGGCCGACATCGCGAGTGCTAAAATTTTTGCAAAAGTGGTAAGAAAGATCGATGTATAGAAAAGATTTGGAGCTGAATTTAGCAAATGCAAATTTAAGCAACTACTTCTTACTTTTTGGGGCGGACGAGTTTCAGATCGAGCTCTTTGGCAAAGAAATTTTGAGCTTTTACTCGAGTGAAGATGCGAATTTATTGAGCCTTTATTTTGACGAGTATAACTACACCCAGGCAAGCTCTCATCTAAGCGAGCAGTCACTTTTTGGTGGTAAAAATATCCTTTATGTAAAAAGTGACAAAAAGATCCCAGCAAAAGAGCTAAAAGAGCTCATCTTGCTTTGTTCAAAAAGCCAGGACAACTACTTTTTGTTTGAGCTTTATGAGGCCGATATGAAACTAGTTTTTGATACGCAAAAGGCTTTTGGGACAAATTTTGCGAGATTTTTTAAGCCCTCAAACCCAGATGAAGCGATAAATTTACTAGCCAAAAGCTCAGCCAAAATTGGCCTAAATATAACCAAAAACGCACTTTATGAGCTTTACTTTACGCATAATGAAAATTTATACCTTGCAGCAAGCGAGCTAACAAAGCTAAAGAGCCTAAACACCCACATCGAACAAGATGATGTAAAAAGGCTAGTTTTTGGACTTGGTGGGATAAATTTTGATGACTTTTTCAATAAATTTATGGCACTAAAAGATATAAAAAACGACTTTTTTACCTATCTAGAAGATCCAAATTTTAATGAAATTTTACTTCTAAACTCGCTTTACAAAGCATTTTTTAGGCTATTTAAAATTTACTCTTACATTAAGATAAATGGTCGATTAAATTTAGATGAGGCAATCGGTTATCAGCCGCCTGTAAATGTCGCGAATTTATTAAAAGCAAATAGCTTAAAACTAAATTTAAACGCCTATTTGGAGATATTTAAAACACTAAATTTGGCCGAGCTAGAGCTAAAAATAAACACAAAAATGGATAAAGAAATTTTTGTATTATCAACCATTTTAAATTTACAACATCTTATATCAACAGCAAATATTAAGTAACTTTAAGCTAAAATCCACCCTTGCTTAAAGCAAAATCCTTGCTCACAAAGTGAGCTAAATATCCATAAGGAGAAAAAATGAAACATTACGAGCTTTTATTTATTCTTAAGCCGACATTAACGGAAGAAGAAGTTAAAGCTAAAGTTGACTTCGTAAAAGAAGTCATAACAAAAAACGGCGGCGAGATCGCTACTGTTGTTGAGATGGGTACTAGAAAGCTAGCTTACACTATCAAAAAATACGAGCGTGGAACATACTTTGTTATCTATTACAAAGCTCCACCAGCGCTTCTTGCAGAACTTACAAGAAATGTAAGGATCACTGAAGATATCATAAGATTTTTAAGCGTTAAATATGAAAATAAACGCGAAATCGCAGCTTGGGAAAGACTTTGCAAAGGTATCAAACAAACTATAAAAAAAGAGCCTCGTGAGCCAAGAGTACCGCGTGAGCCAAGAGTTGAAAAAGTAGACGAGCAAACTTTTACAGAAGAATAATCAAGGATAAAAAATGTTCAATAAAGTAGTACTGGTTGGGAATTTAACAAGAGATATCGAGCTAAGATACACTACTAGTGGATCTGCTATAGGAAATTCCGGTATTGCTGTTACTAGAAAATTTAATACTAACGGCGAAAAACGTGAAGAGACATGCTTTATTGACATATCGTTCTTTGGCAAATCAGCTGAGATAGCAAATCAATATTTAAGCAAAGGCTCTAAACTTCTGGTTGAAGGAAGATTGAAATTTGATCAATGGACCGACAACAATGGACAAAACCGTTCAAAGCACTCAATCGTAGTTGAAAATATGGAGATGCTTGGCGGAAATAGCGGAGCTAATGGACAAAGTCAAGGTGGATTTAATCAAAATAGTTCGTACTCACAACAACGAAATAATGGTTCAACTAATAGCTATAGCAATGGTGGATATCAAAATTCAGCACCACAAAGACAGCAAATGCAACCACAAAATAAAAAAGTACAAGAAGAGTACTATGAGGAAAAAATCCCTGATATAAACATTGACGCCGATAATTTTGATGGCGACAACGAAATACCGTTTTAATTTAAAGGATAGAAAATGGCAGAAAAAAGAAAATATTCACGTAAATATTGCAAATTTACAGAAGCAAAAATTGATTTTATAGATTATAAAGATACTTCCCTTTTAAAGTATTGTTTATCAGAGAGATTTAAAATCATGCCAAGACGTTTAACTGGCACATCAAAAAGACATCAAGAGATGGTAGAAAAAGCGATCAAAAGAGCTCGTCATGCAGCTATTATACCTTACATAGTAGATCGCAAAGATGTAGTTTCAAATCCTTTTGATGGACTATAATTATTTAACTTATTAAGCCCCTATTAACGGGGTTTAATCCTAATCTTAAATATCCTAGATTCATGTTCTTATAGATTTTTATTTATTGACTGCAGTTTAAAATATTTTTAAAGTACTATTTATAAGCTTGATTTAATTTATACGGGATAATTAGAATTTATTCAGGTGGATATCTCAAATATATGTTGTCTTTAAATAACTCTATAGCATCAATTTATTAGTTCAAAATAATTTATTTAGCCATATGTACAATCAATATCGTTGATCCATATTATTCACAATTTTACCACGAATCACGCATCATCTATTGTGTGGCAATAGCTGTCCACATGAGGCTAAAAAGTAAGATACTTAATATAGAAAAACTTTATAATAAAAACATGTCTTAGTAAATCCAATATTCATCCATTTGGTGTCCGCATATCTTACAAGTGGGCTTTATAATATATTTTATTTTGAAAACTTATTGATGCCAAACCAACCTAACCATGCAACCATGTTAGCTAAAAACAAATTTTAAACATCCTTTTCTTGACATGTAATAATGTTTTTTGTATAATCTCAATTCTTTTTTAAACAAATGTCTTGCTAGCTCAGTCGGTAG
>NZ_PIRM01000008.1 GCF_003049735.1 Campylobacter concisus
AATTTTAGAAAAATTTTTTAGGTGCTTAAAAATTTTAAATTGTGTATTTTTATTATTAGGTTTATAGGGTTTAGTTTTTGAAATATAAATTTGGAGAGTTTCTGCTCTCCATCATTTAAACATTAAATTATGTGAACTTTTACACAATGTATATTAATAAGCCGCGATAAGCTCTATTTCCACAAGTGCGTCTTTTGGCAAGGTCTTAACAGCTACTGTACTTCTGGCAGGATAAGGCTCTTTAAAAAAATTAGCATACACAGTATTTACTTTAACAAAATCTGCCATATTTGCTAGAAATATTGTAGTCTTTACAGCATTATCAAAAGTAAGTCCTGCTTCAGCCAAGATATTTTTTAAATTTTCAAGTAATTGCTCAGCTTGGGCCTCTACACTACTACCTGCAAACTCACCCGCTGGTGTGACACCAAGCTGACCTGAGATAAACAAAAATCCATTTGCACTAATAGCTTGAGAATATGGTCCAATCGCTTGTGGAGCATTTTTTGTTGAGATTTGTTTTTTCATATTTTCTCCTTTTGAAATTTTTTAAAATCCTACTATAAATTTTCTAAATTTTTAGTCTCCAAAAGCTATAATGGACAAAATTTCAAAAGGATGAAGATGCAAAATATACTCGCACCAAATGAGTTTTTAAATGATTATGTGCTCGGTGCTGAGTTGGCTAAAAATGCCGGCATCTCATCAAATGCTTATCTTTTTTGGAAAAACGTCATAAGCGCTAAATTTGAAAACTCAAGAATAGTTTTTCTTAGAAAAAATAGCATTCCAATCAAATTTCAAAAAATTATAAAAACCTGCACACCTTTAAATGGCCTTATTCCAACAGGCGTATTTTGCTCTTTTACCTCGCTTGCTCCTTCTCATCTTGTAGCAAAAAATGGCTCTAAGATCTACGAGCTCTTTAAATTTCATGAGATTTGCGGTATCAAATTTATAGACTTGAAGAAATTTTATGATGATTTTAATCTTAGCTATTCTTATAGAATTTACATTGAAAAGTGCAAATTTTTCTCACCTGCTCCATTTGAAAAACGTATAAAATTAACTGAAACGATGTGTCTTGGATATTACTAAAGTCCGCTAGCTAGCTTGCTAGCGGGATAAATTTATATCTTTTTGTAAGGTGCTTGGCCAACTTCGTAGAAGTTATTACCCTCGCAGTCAATGGCAACTATTGCTGGGAAATCCTCAACTGTAAGCCTAGCAACTGCCTCTGGTCCTAGTTCTGGATAAGCTAGCACTTCATATTTTTTGATACTTTGGCTAATGAGCGCTCCTATGCCACCGATAGCAACCATATAAACACAGCATGATTTTTTCATAGCCTCGACTACTGCGTCACTCCTGTAGCCTTTACCGATCATACCATTTATACCAACTTCATTTATCATAGTTGGGGTGTATTTATCCATTCTACCACTTGTTGTTGGGCCTGCTGCGCCGATAGCTTGATTTGGCTTGGCTGGAGTTGGTCCGACGTAGTAGATAGTCTCACCCTTTAGTTCAACTGGTAGTTTTTCGCCGCGTGCCAATGTTTCAGTAAGTGCCTTATGTGCAGCGTCACGAGCCGCTATGATAGTGCCTGATATTAGGACATTGTCGCCTGCTTTTAGGCTTTTTACCACCTCTTTATCAAATGGTGCTGTTATTCTTTTTACTTCTGACATTTTCTCTCCTTAAAGTTCGGCATCTGCGTGGCGTGCAGCGTGGCAGTTGATGTTTATAGCAACAGGAAGACCTGCTATGTGGGTTGGATACCACTCGACATTTACTTTAACAGCAGTAGTATCACCACCAAGTCCTTGAGGACCAACACCAGTTTTACAAGCAAGCTCTAGTAACTCGTCTTCTAATTTGGCATATCTTGGATCAGAATTTTTACTATCGACTGAACGAACTGCTGCTTCTTTTGCCAAAAGTGCTGCCTTATCCATCGTACCGCCTATGCCAACGCCTATTGTTAGTGGAGGACAGGCATTTGGTCCAGCGTATTTTACAGCCTCTAAAAAGACTTTTTTTACACCCTCTATACCATCAGCTGGTACAAGCATTTTTAAAACCGATTTATTCTCACTACCAAAACCTTTTGGAGCCACTTTTATCTTTAGCTTATCTCCTGGTACGATTCTAGTGTGAATGACAGCTGGAGTGTTGTTTGTGGTATTTTTTCTCTCAAAAAGTGGCTCAGCAACGACTGACTTTCTTAGGTAGCCCTCAATGTAACCTTCCGCAATGCCCTCATTTATCGCATCTTCAATATATCCACCCTCAATATGCACATCTTGGCCGATCTGCACAAAAACAACCGTCATACCGGTGTCTTGGCAGATAGGCGCAACGCCCTCTTCTGCTAGCTTAGCATTTTGTAAAATTTTACCCAAAATGTCTTTGCCTAGTGACGAACTTTCGTTACTTTGAGCCTTTGTAAAAGCAGCCTTTAAATCTGGCGTCACGACATAACAGGCCTGTTTGCAAAGCTTGGCAACGACTTCTCTTATATCTTTTGTATTTATTATTCTCATCTTTACTCCTCGTAAAAAACAATTTTTAATTATATTAACTATATTTAAAATTTAAGATTAAATTTTCCTGCTGGATATCTACTCGAAAAAATTTATATGAGTTTATTTACTTGACTACAACTAGAATACTTGTCTAAAACAAATTTAATGAAATAAGTGGTGGCGAAATTGAGTCTAGAGCATCACAATATTGATAGAAATTTACATAGCATGGCTTATTTAAGCCATAAATATATAAATTTAAGACTGAATGCTCTCCTCTTCATTTTTTATCTTTTTTCTAACTTTTACGCGTGAGATACTAGCTCCATCCATCTTTCTTACTTCGTAATAGCAGTTTTCATCCTCGATCTTATCACCTACAACTGGCAAACGACCGATTAGATTGAAGACATATCCACCGATTGTAACTTGATCTGTCTCTTCATCAAAGCTTATACCAAGAACCTCTTCTACGCTCTCTAGATCATATCTGCCTTGAAATTCATAAATATTGTCATTTATCTTTTTATAGTGTTGATCGACTTCATCGTGCTCGTCATTAAAATCACCAAGCACCTCTTCCATTATATCTTCCATCGTAAGAAGTCCGGCTGTACCGCCGTACTCATCGACTACGAGTGCAGCTGAAATTTGCTCTTTATTCATCATTACAAGCACTTTTGAAATAGAAAGGCTCTCAGGCACGATGACAAATTTACGAACAATTGAGTCAAAGCTCTTCTCTTTATCTTTGCTAAAGTGGAGCTGCAAAATATCTCTAATGTGTATCATGCCCAAAATAATATCTTTTGAACCGTCTATATAAGGAAAGCGAGTATATTTTGACTCAAATACAACTTGTAAATTCTCTTCAAAGCTCTTTTGTTTATTTATGCAGATCATATCGCGCCTTGGCGTCATGATCTCTTTTGCGACTGTGTCACTAAAATCAACTGCATTTTTAATGATCTCAGTCTCAAAACTATCAAGCACGCCACCCTTTAAGCTCTCACCAACGATGATTTTTATCTCTTCTTCAGAGTGCGCTAGTTCATTTTCTTTAGCTGGCTGGATGCCTAAAATTTTAAGTCCAATAGTCGCTAAAATATCAAAAAGCTTAATTACAGGAGAAAATAGCACCCAGAAAAAGTGAAGTGGACGAGCAATTTTTAATACTGAAGTCTCGGCCTTTGCTATAGCAACTGACTTTGGCACAAGCTCGCCCATTACAACGTGAAGTAGCGTAATAAGCGTAAATGCGATCGCAAAACCAACTGTATGAACTAAGATATCACTAAAGTTGAAAACATTCTTAAGTGGGGCTTCTATGAGTCTTGCGACTGCTGGTTCACCGATCCAACCAAGGGCAAGTGAGCTTAGTGTGATGCCAAGCTGAGTGGCACTAAGATAGGTATCAAGCTTGTTTGACATCTCAAAAGCAAGCTGAGCGTTTGGTTTTTTCTCTTTGATAAGCTCTTCAAGTCTAGACTTACGAACTTTAACAAGAGAAAATTCTGATAAAACAAAAAAGGCATTTAGTAAAATGAATGCAATGGCAAGTATTACCATTAAAAGCGAATTATCGCTACTGGGGTTCAATTATGATCCTTAAGAGTTAAAAATTTTTGCCTGATTATAGCGAATTTATATTTAGCGGTCAAATTATCCACGCCCAAAAGTAACAACATTTCTTAAATTTAAGATTTATAAAAAGTTCTTAAATCATATTTTGATAACATTGTTTTCATCACTAAATTTATGGATTTTACAATGAGCAAAAAGAATTTTTCATCGCGCTGGGCATTTATATTGGCCTGTGTTGGATCAGCAGTTGGCATGGCAAATGTCTGGGGCTTTCCTTACAAACTTGGCACAAATGGTGGTGCAGCGTTTTTACTCATCTATGTTTTTTTTATAGCTCTTTTTTCATATGTTGGTCTAAGCGCAGAGTATGCGATTGGCAGACGTGCAAAAACTGGTACGCTTGGATCATATAAATATGCTTGGCAAAGTAGAAATTTAGGTGTATTTGGCAGTATTATTGGCTGGCTTCCGCTTGCTGGCTCACTTTGTATAGCTATTGGCTACGCAGTTATCATCGCCTACGTACTAAAAGCCCTTACTCAGGCACTTACTGGCTCATTTATGAGTGTTGATACGAACGTTTGGTTTAACTCATTTGCACTTCAAGATTACTCAGTCTTGCCTTATCATTTTATCATCGTTGTTGGCACGCTTCTTACACTATTTTTTGGGGCAAAAAGTATCGAAAAAACAAATCAAATAATGATGCCACTGTTTTTTGTATTATTTAGCATTTTGGCTATAAATGTCGCGATGCTACCAAATGCATTTGATGGGTATAAATTCCTTTTTATTCCTGACTTTAGTAAGCTTGCGGACCCGATGGTATGGGTTTCTGCGATGGGTCAAGCCTTTTTCTCACTCTCTATCACAGGATCTGGCATGATAGTTTATGGAGCGTACCTTTCAAAAGATGAAGATATCGTTGAAAGTGCTAAAACAACGGCCTTTTTTGATACTATCGCAGCTCTTGTGGCGGCTCTTGTTATGATCCCAGCGGTCTTCGCCTATGCTATGGATCCAGCCGAAGGTCCAAAGCTACTTTTTGTAACGCTTCCAAAAATTTTACAAAATATGATCGGTGGACAAATTTTTGCCATTATTTTATTTACAGCTGTTATCTTTGGCGGTATCACCTCGCTTCAAAATATGTTTGAAGTAGTCGCCGAGTCACTAATGCATAAATTTCCGTTTCTTAGTAGATTTTGGACACTCACGCTACTTTGTGCAGTTTGCTTTGGCATAGGAGCATTTATGGAGCCTATTAGCAGTTGGGGGCCTTGGATGGACTTTGTGTCGATCTATATCATCCCAATTGGCGCGGTAATCGGTGCTATTTCTTGGTTTTGGATTATTAAAAAAGAAGAAATTTTAGACGAGATAAATTCTGGAGCAAATAAATCTTATGGTAATTTCTGGTATTTTGTAGGCAAATTTATCTACGTTCCGCTAACATTTTTACTTTGTATCATAGCCGTAAGTAAGGGAATTTCTTTTTAATTTTAGCTCACCAAAAAATGAGCTAAATTTAAAAATTTTTGAAGTTATCTTAGTTTTTTTGTGCCGATGTAAGTGGCAAAAATTTCTTGTGAGCCATCTTTTTTAAATAAAATAACATCGTATTGTTCAGCTTTACTGCCTTGCTCCATACCTTGGCTCTCCATCGGCATACCAGGTACTGCGATACCAACTACGTCTTTTGGCTTAAGCTCTAGTAGGCGTTTTACCTCATCGGCTGGGACATGACCTTCTATGATATATCCATTGATAATTGCTGTATGGCAGCTTGAAAGCTCTAGCGGCACGTTAAATTCTTTCTTAACTTTAGCTATATCATCTACTTTTATGACCTCTTCGCTAAATCCAGCCTTCTGCATCGCCTCACCCCAGCTAGTACAACATCCACAAGTCGGGCTTTTATAGACCTTCATATCAGCCGCGAACGCAAATGTTGCAAAAAAGCCAAGAGCCAAAAATACTAATTTCTTCATCATTTTCCTTTACGTAAAATTTGCAAAATGATATAGCTCACATTTAAATTTTATATAAATGCTTAATATTGCTTGCTATAATTCGCCAAAATTTACAAAAGGCACTTTATGTTTTCATCATTTTTTAAAGATAAAAAATGGGCACTCTGGGCTTATGGCGGAGCGATATTTATCATCTTGCTTCTTGTCTATCAAACGCACCTAAATGTCCGTATAAACGAGTGGTATAAAAATTTCTACGACATCGTGCAAAACTCAAAAGATCATGATGTAAGTGAGTTTTGGCGAGAAATTTTTAACTTTATAAAAATCGCTATGCCTTATGTCGTGACTTACACTGTGATCTCGTTTTTTGCTAGCCACTGGGTCTTTCGCTGGAGAGAGGCGATGACGTTTAGATATCTAAAATTTTGGCAAAACTGCAAAAGTGACATCGAAGGCAGTTCGCAGCGTATCCAAGAAGATGTCTACCGCTTTGCTAAAATAATGGAAAGCCTTGGCGTGCAGGTTTTAAGGGCGATTATGACGCTAATTGCCTTTATACCAGTGCTTTGGGAGCTAAGTAAGAGCGTAAGTTTGCCTTACATCAAAGATATCGAGGGCTCGCTTGTTTATATCGCTTTAATAATTAGCATCGGTGGCCTGATTATTTCGTGGTTTGTGGGCATTAAACTCCCACATATCGAGTATAACAACCAAAAAGCAGAAGCAGCATTTAGAAAAGAGCTGGTTTACGGTGAGGATGATAAGTCTAAATTTTGCCAGCCAAACGTCATGCTAGAGCTTTTTACGGGCGTAAAGTTAAATTATTATAAACTATTTTTGCACTATGGCTACTTTAACCTTTGGCTCATCTCTTTTTCACAAATTCTTGTCATCGTACCTTATGTCATCATGGGAAATGGCCTATTTAGCGGCGTTATCACACTTGGTGTGCTTATACAAGCCAGCAACGCTTTTTCTCAAGTTAGAGAGAGTTTTAGCGTCTTTATCGATAACTGGACGACTATAACAGAGCTAAGATCTGTAAATAAACGTTTGAGAGAGTTTGAGAGAAATATAAACTATAAGGCGTAGGGGTTAAATTTAGGATATAGCATCTAAATTTTGAATTTATGCGGTCATAAACCAAGCAGCGCGCTGAATGCGCTTTGTCATCAGGCAAATTTTAAAATTTATGAGCGAGCATATCACGGCTCTAAATTTAGTGGCGAGTAGCTACGAGACCTAAATTTAGCAGTCTGCTAAGGCGAGTAAATAAGATTTTAAAATTTGCAAAAAAGTAAATTACTATTTTCGATATCACAAAAATTAATTTTCTCCCCTCACATTTAACAATGCATATCCGACTCAGGCTATAATACGCGAAATTTTAGTCCAAAAAGGATAAAAATGAAAAATTTTATACTTACTTTATTAGTGTCCAGTTTGCTCTTCACTGGCTGCTCAAGCGTTACAAAAGCAGGCGTTGTTGGTGCTGATCGTAAGCAATTTATGCTAGTCTCATCAGAAGCTATGGAGCAAAGCTCAGCCCAAGCCTATGTCAAGACGCTAACAGCTGCTAGAAGTAAAGGCGAGCTAAACGTCGATCCAATCCTTACAAAAAGAGTTCAAGATATCGCCAAAAGACTCATCGCTCAAACTGGCGTTTTTAGAGACGATGCACTAAAATGGAAGTGGCAAGTAAATGTCATTAATGAAGATACGCTAAATGCTTGGTGTATGCCAGGTGGCAGGATTGTAGTTTATAGCGGCATCATAAAAAGGCTAAATTTAACAGATGCACAGCTAGCTGCAGTCATGGGGCACGAGATCGCACACGCTCTTAGGGAGCACAGCAGAGAGCAAGCAAGTGCTGATCAGATGAAAAGCATAGGTATCTTTGCAATAGCTACAGCTACTGGCCTTGGCGATCTTGGAGCTAATGCTTTAAATTTAGCTAGCGAATACACCATATCTCTGCC
Source organism: Campylobacter concisus (assembly GCF_003049735.1). NCBI lineage: Bacteria > Pseudomonadati > Campylobacterota > Epsilonproteobacteria > Campylobacterales > Campylobacteraceae > Campylobacter > Campylobacter concisus. Next base: position 8,068 of record NZ_PIRM01000008.1, read on the forward strand.
GTTTTCTCGCTCGCATGAGACCGAGGCTGATCACATCGGTACTGAGCTAATGGCAAGAGCTGGATACGATCCAAAAGAAGCGGTCGAAGTCTGGGTAAAAATGAGCAAGATGAGTGGCGGAAAGGTGCCTGAAATTTTAAGCACACACCCATCAAACGAGAGCAGGATAAAAGATCTAAAAGAGATCGCAGTAAAGCTTGAGCCGATCTATCAAGCAGCCAAAAAAAGGCTAGGCTTCAAAAATTTGAGCGATCTTGAAATGGTTGCTCAAATTTATAATTAGTGTATTTTAGAAAAACTGCAACTGCTGATATGCAGCCAGTTGGCATGAGTGAGCGAGAGACTTGTTTAAAGCTCATAACAACTCTCACCTAATCTTTCTCTATAAAGAAAATGGTGAAAATTTAGGCTGGTGTTCACTTAGTGATTTTAATCCTAAAATAGCTTACAAAATAAGTGTATAAATAAGCATCCATGTAGCCAAAAAGGCTCTTGACATGGGCATTAGCAAGCAGCTTTTAGCCCACAGCCTAGATGAAGTAAAGAAGCTAAATTTAAAAAATATCATCGCACTAATCTTTAGCAAAAATAAAGCAAGCCTTGGGCTATTTTTAAAATTTGGCTTTGAAAAATGGGGTGAATTGCCTGGCGTTTGCCTGATGGATGGCGAGTATAAAGATGTCGTCATCTTGGGGCTAAAGCTCTAAAAGCCAAGCATTAAGCAAATGAAGATATAATCACCTTCTTCTTGGGTAGATGTCCGAGCGGTTTAAGGAGCACGCCTGGAACGCGTGTGTGGGGCAACTCACCGAGAGTTCGAATCTCTCTCTACCCGCCATAAAACTATCTATAACTTAAAGTCTACTGACCTTTATTTTTATTGCTTAAAACATTGGCACTAAGCAAAAGACTACTTTTTTAAAACTTACTAAAATCTTGCCAATTATCTTTTACTTTTGTCATAGTTAGGCATATAACTAGCATCAAATTTGCTCCATTCTAGAAGAAATTTTAACTATAAAATTCTATTTGCCTTATCGACAGCTACGAACGCCCAGTGCATAAATTCTTGCCTTGGTTTGTATTTGCCGCTGTTAAAATACTCCGCTAGCCGCGCCTCCTCCGTTTCGCTTAGCTCGCCGCCAAGCCCCCAGCGCCTCTTTTGTATGAGCTCCTGCGCGCTCACTGGTATAGGGCTTAGGCTTAGCGGCGATGATGGCAAGATAAGGGGCAAATTTAAACTAAATGAGCCAAAGCTAAACGTTACTAAGCTTACAGAGCTTCCATTTATCGAGGCGGTTTTGGATAAGAATTTTAAAGAGTTGGCAAAAGATGAGATAGATGGTACTTTAAAGCCTATATTTTGGCATCACAAGGCAACTTTACTCGTGCAAAAAGACAAAAATGGTGAGTTTAGAAATTTAAATATAAAAGAGCTTCGGGAATTTTGATGATGCAAAATTTCAATGAGAAAAATGAGTTTAAATACGGCAAATTTAACTACGAAAAAGCTCATAAAATAGCCCAGAACTGCGCTAAATTTAAGCTAGATAGCGACGAAGAGGAGACGAGCTGTGGGGACGAGAAAAGCTGCTACGACTGCGCATTTAGGCGCTGGAGTAAAGATAGCTTCATCTGCATGGCACAAGCTAGCAAAGGCTAAGCTAGCTCTACGCGACCATTTTTTTATCTTTAAGTTTTCCGCCACGTTTATGCTTTAGCTCACCGCAAAATCTCTTGCCAAATTTCGCCTCTATTATAAGAACCAGCACGAAAAATATCTTTTCATCATTCATTCGTGCGATCTGGCGTAGAGTTTGGCTAGCGTCATTAAATTTAACTCCATTTTTACGTAAAGTTTCGCAAAAAATGGCCTCGTCAAAGCCCAACATTTGTGAAATTTCAGTTATGCTGTATGGCTCGAGCGATGCGATAATTCGGTCCATGTTGCAAATGCTTGGATTTTTACTGCGCGTTAGCACATCCATTGTTTCATTTATTAGTTTTACTAGTTTTTTTCTGCGATTTATAACGTGAAGTGTTGCGGCAAGCAATATTAAAAAACCTGCGATTTTATGGGCATTTAGTAAGTACTCATTATATTCGCCAAGCGCAAAATTTACACCAGAAAATGCGAGCATACAAAGCCCTAAAATAAGAACTAAAACAAGACAGAATTTATAAATAACCTCTACTTTAAACATGGTACTCATCCTAAAATATATTTTTCTAATTATACACTTTAGGAGTTGAAATTTATCACCAGCTTATTTAGCTGGTGATTTAATTAGATTAAAAATTGTAGTTAAAGCTTAGATTAAATGTGCGTGGATCGCCATAAACCATCATGTTTTTACCGATACCCTCGTAGTATTTTTTGTTAAAGAGATTGTCGATATTTAGCTGCACATCAAGGTTTTTAGCAAATTTATAACCAAGCATTAAATTAGCCAAAGTGTAGCCTTTTTGTGCGATTTCATCTGCGCCTTTGCCAGTATAAATTTTGCTCTTATACATAGCTCCAGCCCCTACTCTAAAGTCTCTGATCTCATACTTTGCAAATAAATTTGCCGTGCTTCTTGATGAGTCAGTGGCGTATTTCTCGCCATTAGCATCTTTTGCGTTAAAGTGCGTTGCGCCAAAGCTTAGGCTTAAGTTTTTAGTGATCTCGCCATTTAGATCTAGCTCGACACCCTTGCTTGTCACACCCTTGCCAGATTCATATATTTTGGCATTTGTTGCTGGATTTATCTTGCCAGTATCTATGCCAAGCTTGTCTTGCACGATCTTAAAGACGCCAAGACTTGCTTGAAGTGCCCCGTCAAGATACTCGCCTTTAATGCCCACTTCATAGTCCTTGCCTTGGATCGGATCAAGGTACTTGTCATTTGCGCCCTTTACACTTTGAGGTTTAAATATGCTCGTATAGCTGGCGTATAGAGTGTGATTTGCTCCGATGTTATAAGTGATGCCAAGATATGGCGTGATCTCATTTGTGAAATTTCTATTATCTTTGCCGCCTTCGATCTCGTATTTGTAGTAGCTCACCCTAGCACCTAGCAAAAATTTAAGCTCATCAGTGATTGATAGTTTATTTGCCGCATAAAATGCCTTTTGTATCGTTTTGTCTTTGTTGTTTTGATCTTCGTAAGGAAACTTTGGATCATCAAGGTGTAAATTTTTAAAATCAATCCTGCTTCTAGCTGTATAAGCAAGGCCAGCTGACGTAGTCCTTTGCAGCCAGTAGCTACTTACCTTATCGCTACTTTTTTATAGTTGTTATACATCGCACCAAAGACAAACTCATGAGATAAATTTGCTAGCTCGTAAGGGATATTTGCGTATGCATCGACATTGTGGATATTCTCCTCTCTTTTGTTTGCATAAGCGCTAAGACCACCTATGTTGCCGGTGTCATCTAAATTTACCACTCCGCCGTAGTAGAGTAAATTTGAGTCAGTGTTTGCCCGCCTAAATGAGTAGCTTAAATTTAAGCTCGCTTCATTTTCAAAGTAGTGCTTAAAATCAGTGTAAAAATCAAGCGTTTTTATATCCCATCTAGTCCAAGGCTGAGAGAAAATTTCATTTTTACTAAAATTTGTCCTAGAGCCATCTGTATAAAAAGCTGGCATACCGCCCCATCTAACCCCGTGGCGTCTTAGCTCTTGATAAAACGCACCAAGGCTTAGCCATGAGTTATCGCCTATATCGCTATCTACTATGCCATAAATCGCGCTATTTTTGCGGTTATAATAATCCATATAAGAGTGCGACTTCTCATGCATAAAAGATAGCCTTGCTCTAACGCTTCCACTCTCATTTAAAGGTGTTTGCACATCGCCATTTGCGCCGTATCTATCGTATGAGCCAACACTTACGCCAAAATTTCCTTTTAGCTCCTTTGAGTCTGCCCTTTTTCTTATGAAATTTAAGCTTGTAGATGGGCTGCCAGCGCCTGCAAGTAGGCCATTTGCCCCTTTTACCACCTCAACTCTTTCATAAGGTAGCAAGCTCATATCATTTGCGCCAAGGCTAAAGCCACCAAAGCTAGGCATCGAATCAAGCAAGTAATAATCTATCTTAAAGCCACGAGCCGTCGGATATACGCGCTAGTCCCATTTATTTAGCGTAACGCCTGGGATATTTCTAAGAAGCACTTGATAGTCCTTGATACCTTGATCTTTTAGCCTTGCTTCTGTTAGCACAGTTAGCGACTGAGGCGTTTGACGAGATGTTAAATTTAGCCTAGTTGTGCTCTTTACAAGCTCTTTTGCAAAGTAGTTTGCGTCGTCTCTTCGCTCGCTTTCTACGACATCAACTGCTTCTAAAATTTTATCGCTTTGGCTAGCAAAAATTTGAGGTTGCATCAAATTTAATGCAACCAAACTAATTAAAAATTTTTTCATTTTCTCTCCTTTTAAAATTTCTTTTAATCCACAAATAAAGCCCTGAAATGCTCAAAATAAGCGGTGAAATACCAACTAGAAACCAGATAAATTTTGTGATTTGGTTGTAGTTACCAAAGTGCGATTTTCTAAATGTTGAGAGAATTTCTTCGCTTAGATTTGTATTTTTTATGTCCAAAATACTTACTAATTCGCCGCTATTTTTATCGTAAGTTAATATGCTTGAATATTCGTTATGCAAGAAATTTTGATCTTTTACATAGCCAAAAAGGCGTATGTTTGCTCCTTGCATAAAGGGCAGTGAGATGAAGTGTGGCTCAAAGCCAGCAAGATCATTTTTTGAGCGGGCTACCAGCTCGTCAAGAGATAGGCTTTTGTTGTAAATTTTTGCATCTATAACGAAGTCATTTTTAAACTCTGGCATGCGTGCCATTTGAAATTCCCACCAAACACCACTTATGCAAATGAGCAGTAAAATAGGCGTAGAAAAAATTCCTATCATTTTATGAATGTCGCTCATAAAAATATTTAGCCTATTTACACGAAGCCTAAGTAGTGTCAGCCAAAATTTTCTATAAATCACGAAACCACTTATGCAGATAAAAAACGTAAAAATAGCGGTTAGAGTAAGGATAACGTAACCGCTCTTTTCTAGAAATAGCGACTCATGAAGCTCGGTTAAAACTCCAAAAAATCCCTCATCATGTGCGAGTGGCTCGCTCTTTATCTTACCGCCAAAAGCGTCAAAATAGATAAATTTCCACTCTTTTTGACTATCATTGTGCTCGATTAACCAAATTTTGTCGCATTTTTTAGGATTTGCATCGATATTGATGCCGACCATCTCGTAGCCGTCAAGCTCGCTTGCGATGATCTCTCTTTGCTCATCAAAGCTGATCCTTTTGCTTAAATTTTCTTTGTTTAAATTTACATTTACGACATTTGGGGCAAGAAGGCTGTTTATCTCATTTTTATAAACGAGGATCGCACCGCTAAAACAAACTACTGCAAGTGGAATGAAAAATAAAAGAGATAAATAAGTGTGCACTTTATAAAAAAATTTTTGATTTAGAAATTTCACTTTGTTTTAAAGCCTTTTAGTAGTAGGTTTTGATAATGGCTCGCAATCTTACACAAAATTTACTTTGATAATATCTAAAACTATTATCAATTATGATTCCAGAAAAGAAAAATTTTTATAGAATGTAAATTGAAAAAAAATAAATAGATTTGATTTTCAAAAGAATAAACAACTCCTCTTTGTGTATACGAAAAGCCAGAAAAGGGGGAAGCAAAGACTTATCAGTTACAAAAAGGAGGGTCCATTTAGGACGATGAAATAGTATTATTTAAGCATAAATTTTAATAAAATTTTTAGTTAATAAAAAAGAAATTCCAAGTAATACTAAAGTAAATTTAACTTTAAAGGGGCAATATTTAAGAAATTTCTTTTAATTAGTGCAAGTACAAAATTAAAATAGCTAATTTTTAGGCACAAGCTCTAATACATTGCAAGCTCGCTTGCTACCCATCTTGCAAGCTTTATCAAGAGCATTTGCAGAAAGATCGAAGCTTTGCTCAGTGCCATTTCCTTGAAGATACTTTGTCGCTAGCTCGTAGCAAGCCTCACTACCACCATCATCGCAGAGCGATCTAAATATCTCAAAAGATTTTTGCGTATCTTTTTCTATGCCAAGACCACGCCCTAGCATATCTGCATAGATAAAGCAAGAAATTTTATCTTTATTCTCACACTCACTTGAAAGCTTTTTTGTAAAACTCTCGCAAGCTTTAGTGTTACTTTTATTAATACACTCTTGCATATTTATATCCCAGTTTGCATTCAAAGATAAAGCAGCAAATGCTAAAATAAAATAGATTTTTTCATAAATTTGTTTGGAAGAAGTTAGCTCCCTTTGGGGGAAAGGGAGCTATTACAAAAAGGAGGTTTCTTGTTGGACAAGTAGAATAATACAAGTTTCGTCTAAATTTAAAACCAACTTTTCTTTAACAAAAAACAATCTCAAACCAAATCTTTTTTGCTAAAGGCAAAATAGCCACAAACTAGCAAAATAATGCCTAATAAGAGCGGATAAATAATCGCATAAGCTACAAATGTCGCTTTTGGAAAGGTGCTTAAAATAAAATAAGATGCAGTACCGATAACTGCTAAATTTGGATCAAAAAGACTAAGTGCTGCTATCCTGAAAAGCTCTATCGGATTTAGTATAGCAATAGCGTAAATAACGTACTCATCAACCGAGCTTCGCATAAGAAGCCCAATTAATGCTAGATCAATAAATGCAAGCATTATAAGCCAGAGTAAAAACGCCACACCTTGGCCTGTCTCTTGATTTTTAATCACGCTTGAGATAAAAAATCCAAGCGATAAAAAAATGATACTTAAGCTAAAAAGTAGCCCAAAATAAAGTGTTAATACACTCCAAGGTATTGCAACACCTTTTATAAAACCAACAATAATACAAAGCAAAAGAGCAAACAAAAGTGGTACAAAAACAACAAACGTTCGGCCCAGTGCCTTACCAAAGTAATACTCTCTAAGGCTTAGCGGGAAGCTAAGGATGTATTCAAGCAAATTTGTATCTCTATCTTGATTTATGCTTCTTACGGTTGAGATGAGAATAAAAATAGGCACAATGATGACGCAAATTTGAATAAACAAAAGCAGTGCTCTAGTAAGCCCAGAAAAGCCGAGCACACGTGAGTCGGTCACGCCGCTAAATAAAAATCCTATCATCAAAGCAGAAAAAAGCACAGCATATATCACAAACCATCTTGAGCGAAAAGACTCTTTTACATCAAGCTTTGCTATTAAAAAAAGATTATTCACCCTTGCTCCTTAAATTTTCTTCTTTGATTATCTTGCCAAGATCCATATAGACGCATCTATCTAATAAATTTGCTATCTCATCGATACGGTGTGAAATAAAAACAAGTGTTTTGTTTTGTGTAAAATTATCAAGTAAATTTTTAAAAGAAAGCCTTGCTTTTACGTCAAGATTTGCCGTTGGCTCATCAAACATCAAAATTTCACTATCCTTAGCAAATGCGATGGCTATTAGCATCTTTTGTTTCATGCCGCCAGAGAGCTTATAAAATGGTTTATTTAAATTTGCATGCAGATCAAGCTCTAAAAGCTTGCTAAATTTCTCAATCTCTTCAAATTTTACATTTGAGCTTTTACAAACAAACTCACAAAGCTCGCGTAGGTTAAATTTAAGTGGTGGTGGGGTTTGTGGCACAAATGAGATAAATTTCAAAGCCCCTTTTCTATCTTTTAGAGTATTTACACCATTTATCGCGATACTTCCGCTATTTGGGATAAACTCGCCTAAAATGATACGCATGAGCGAGCTTTTGCCAGCTCCATTTTGTCCAAGTATTGCTATTTTTTCACCAGATTTTACGTTTAGGCTAACATTATCAAGTATCCTTTGCGAGCCAAAAATTTTAGTTACTTCTTTTATATCTATCAAAAATTTTCCTTATATGAGTTTTTTAAAGCCGTTGTCAAATTTCAGCGCATCTTGATGACACACATCAATACACCTACCACAAAGCGTGCAATCAGCGCCAGCTATCCTAAAGATATTTTTGCTCTCGTCAAGCTTTGCTCCCTTTTTTGTCATAAAAAGTACGTGAGGCACTAGACAAACATCGGTGCAAACTAAGCAGTGATCACATTTTTCTTTATCCCAGCTAACTTTTATGGCATTTGGTTTAGCTAGCACCGAGTAAGTAGCTCCAATAGGACAGACATATCTACACCAAGCTCTACGTGAGAAGAAAATTTCAACCATAAGCATAGCCACAACAAACCAAATAGCATGAAAATAGCCATAGATAATAAATCTTGAAAAAATCCCAACAACATTAAAAATTTCAAATGTAAGGCTTGCACTAGCAAAGCTAAGGGTTAAAAATAAAATGGTAAAAACATATCGCCACTTTGTGTCAAAAACTCGTGGTTTTACTATCTTTTTGGCGCGTAAATTTTCATGGATCTTCTCAGCTATTTCACTTATTAACGAATAAGGACAGATCCAAGAGCAAAAGCCTCTACCACCAAAAATGATATAAAATGCCAAGATACTAAGTGAGCCAATTATTAAATTTACATGGATTTCATGCGTCGCCAAAAAGACTTGCAGGCTCATAAAAGCATCTGCCAAGTGAAAACCAAATATCCTTGAGGCACTGATGTCGCCTTCTAAAATTTGTATATCAACTCTATATGAAAGTACAAATAAAAGATGGACTAGAATAATGCTAAAAATACGCCAAAAACGTATACTAGGACGCTTTTTGCCATCTTTTGTAGTTGTGATTAACGTGCTTAGAAAGCTTACATTTCTAATCGTCGCACGAGTGTTATATTTGTCCATTTTTACTTTTTAAATTTAGAAATTTCATCTGCAAGGCTTTCAAGCTCGCTATCACTAACATTTGTAAGTAGGCCCTTCATAAGTGAGTTTTGCACCTTGCCAGCTTTATAATCAGCTAGCTTTTTAAGCAATTCATCCTTACTTAGATGCGTTATATCAGGAGCTACGACACCTTTTGCATTTGCACCATGGCACGGAGCACAAGTTGTTAGATACTGCTTGCTAACGCCTTCATTGTGCACTTTAGCCACACTTAGACTTAGCTCTTTTACCTTTTTTAGCTCATCTTCGCTGGCAAATTCTTCACTAGACTTTGGCTGCTCTTTTGTAAAATTTTGCTCTACTTTTGGCTGAGCATTAGTTGTTACCTTTTCCTTTTTAGGCGGAGTCTGGCTTAACATAAACACCATGATACCGCAAATTGCTACCGCTAAAATAATGGTTATAATCTTTCCTACTTTCATTATTTGCTCCTAAATTGTGTATTAAAATCACTGATTTCTTTAGCTAAATTTCTGATTTCACTATCATCCATTTTTTTAACAAGATCTCGCATCAAGACATTGACTTTCTCTTTATTTTTATAAGCATTTATCATTGTATAAATTTCATTTTCACTTTTTGTTAAAAGTGATGGCCCGATGATGCCATTTGCATAATCATCGTGACAAGCTGAACATTTTGTAATGAAATTTTTGCTAAGTCTGCCCTTTATAAGTCTTAAATTTATAGTTTGAAGAGGGGTTCTTACCATTGCTAAAGCCCCGATTTGACGGCTTACGTTATTATCTTCAAGTCCAAATTTTACGCTCTTTTCGCCGTGCATATCGTATTTTATGAAGTCATTTTGTTTATTTGTGCTTTGGTTATTTTCTTTTTTTTCAACCTTTATGCTAGCACTCGTGGCTACATTTATTGGTTGCTCGCTAGCTGCTTTTTGCGCTTTGTCATCGCTCTTTTCACAGCCGACAAATAGCAAAGCAGCAGCCACTAAAGACATTATTAATCTCATTCTTTCTCCTTATAAATTTCATCATAACTCATTTTTGGGGCAATATTTATAATTTTTACAGGGCAAACCTCAGCACACACCCCACACCCAACACAGCCATGCTTTATGAGTGGCAAATTTGCTTCGCTCATTACTATTGCATTATCGCCAACTGGGCAAATGCTGACGCAAAGGTCACAAATTTGACCGATTTTGCCTTTTATCTTATCTTTTTCTGCCTCTTCTCTATCGTTATAAACTTTGCGAACAAGCAAATCTTCAACGCTATCTTCGCTTAGTTTTTCTCTTTTTAGGCACATACAGGCATTTGCATTACTCAAGACAGCAACGCCCATTTTCACATCATCAACAACTTTTGTAGCATGATCTAACGCACCGCTTGGACAGGCGAGCACACATGGAAAAAGATCACATAAATAGCAACCTCTCTTTTTAGGATCGATGTATGCTGTACCATTTGAATAGCCATCTTTTATATCAAGCAAACTTATACTGTGATAAGGGCATACCTGCACACACTGACCGCATTTAACACAAAGATCATCGAAGTCATCAACTGCACCTGGTGGTCTAAGATAGAGTTTGTCACCGCTACTTTTTGGCAAAATTTTACCTATGCCATATCCTGCAGCAGCTGCGACTGAGCCTAAGATTATAAATTTTCTTCTATCCACGTTTTACCCTTAACGCGTTAAAATTTGAAGCATCAAGTGGTTTTATCCTTGGCGTGCTATCTTCAAGTAGCTTTACTGGCTCAGAAAATGGCGCGAGTTTGGCTAAAAAATTTAAGATACTAAAGACACTTGAGCCATAGAAAAACTGCAAATTCGGATAATACTGCCAAAGCTGATCGGCATACGATAGATGCATAAACGGCGTATCGCCATAGCCATCTTTATCTCTATCGAAGCTCTCATACTCATCATAATAATTTTTACTCCACCGATTTAATGCCATTTTATCGCCTGGAGTGTCGTTCGCAACGATATCCATATTGCCTATAAAATCATTATTTTCAAATATGCTTGTCCCCTGAGTGGCGTGAAAATATACGCCAACTACGTTGTGTAAAATTTTATTGCCTAAGAAATTTATCGTTGAGCCTGGCTGAAACGGCGAGTTATCAAGCAAAATTCCTCTCGCATTATAGATAAGTGTATTATTTTCGATAGTAAAATTTGAAACATCTTTTAGACCAATACCAATACCAAAAGCGCCGTCACTATCCATAACAAGATTATTTTTTATATTTGAGCCAGCCGAATACATAAAAAACATTCCGACTGCATTGCCGATAAAATCATTGTTTTCGACTAAATTTTGATTTGCGTACATAAAATGAAGCGAATATCTGCCGCGGATCGCTTTATTTTTTAAAAATTTATTGTGACTTGCATACCATGCAACCATATCGCGGCTATCATAAATATAATTGCCTTCTATTAAATTTTCATGGCTATACCAAAGTCTAACCGCATCACCTCTAAAGCCAAGACTGGCCCCCTTTTTAGAAGTGATGTTATTTTCAGTGATCTTTGAGCTGCTGCACTCTTTAAAATCAACCCCAAAAAGCACGTCACTCAAGTCATTTTGCGTAATCAAGACATTATTTGCTTTATCACAGCCAATGCCAGCATCTAGCTCACCAAGGTCATTTCCGCTACCACTTATCTTTAAATTTCTAAGCGTAACATTTGAGGCAATAATCTTTACAACTGTGCCTTTACCATTTCCTTTTATGTGAGCGTTTTTGCCCTCACCAACGATACTAAGCGGCTTATTTATAGTTATACTTCCTTCATAGATGCCGTCCCCTAGCTTTATAACATCGCCAGGGCTAGCGTTGTTTATTGCATCTTGAAGGATATTTGCAGAGCTAAAAATAGGCAAGAAAGCAAGGGCAAAAATAAAAATTTTACGCATTTAGCTCTTTTTTCTTTGAAAATACTGCAAGTATGCAAAATACACTCATAGCGATCATAACCCAAAATCCGATACTTGGATAAGAGTGAGTTGTAAATTGTGCAACGCTACCATCGCCTAAAACTGTTGGCATAAATGGTTTAATCTTAAATGCGCCCCACTCTTGCATATTGTGTCCATACCAATAAAGCCATCCTGCAAATGCGCTCATAAATAGCACAGGCGCGATAATGGTTGGAACCATAAGAAGTGAGTTAAATTTGCCATTGTAATACAAAAATGCAAGCATACAAAGCGTTGAAATAAGCAAATAATAAGGTGCTATCGCTCGCTCTAAATTTCCGCCATGCTCCATAGGATACATACCAATGTAGTGATTTATCGTATTCATCTCATGCACGTCACCACTATATCCATCTACGTGAAAATATACAGGAATTCCATCAGGAAAGGCTGATTTTGGATAATTTGGAGCTTCAAGAGAGACGTACCAGATAGGAAAAGATGGCGTACCAATCTCTGCTTTTTGTTCGATCATCTTATGAAGATCGCTTGCTACATCTTTTGATAAAAGGTGATTTTTATACTGAAATGAGCTATAAAGATTATAGATACCGTAAGTATAAGATGGTAGTTCATCACCATCAGCTATACGCTCTTTTGCTCCGTGCCAACCAAGAACAGGCAAAGTAAAACAAACAGTCATTAAGACAAGTGCAACAATGGTATAAATTTTATATTTACTCATGATCTCTCCTTTAAATTTTAAAATTTCATCTGCTAAAAATAAAATTTTAAAATTTAAAAAGGGGCAAAACGCCCCTTTAAAAACTACATACCAGCGTTTTCATCTACCCATTTTAGGTATTCGATGATATTTTTGATCTCTTCATCACTCATATGCTGATTTGGCATTCTAAGATTAAAGTAATCAATCATTGATTTAATGTAGTCGTCATTATAGAACTTGGCAGGATCTTTGATAAATTCTGCCACCCATTTTTCGCCGTTTTCATGTCTTAGTAAAACACCAGTTAGGTCTGGACCTGAGCTTACTTGACCGATAACGTGGCAACCATTACATCCGCCTTTTAGATAAGCCTCTTCACCTTTTGCAGCAGCTGGACTCATCGGAGTTGCGATCTCTTTAGCTAGATTATTTTTAGCTCTTAAGCCAACGTCGGCAGTTTTAACCATGTATTGCCATACTTGGTACTCCCAAAGGATAGCGCCGTTTACGTCGCCTTTTTTGTAAGCTTCGTCAGCTTTAGCTTTTACCTCTTTGATATGGCCGTATTGATCAAGTGCGTCATCAACTAAAGCTTTTACTTTTGGATATTTCTCATAATGTTTCTCTTTTAGGTATTTAACAACCTCTTGGATAACATCGTCAGTTGCCTTATTAGTTGCGATTACTTTGTCATATTCAGCTTTTAAAGCTTCTGGGCTTAGAGTTTTTAGCTTGTTATTTTTTGCAGATTCATATTTTTTACTTGGATCTTTAACAAGTAAATAGCCCATCATCTCTAGGTGGAGCGCTGAACAAAACTCGGTGCAGTAGTATGGGAAGACGCCTTCCATATCAGCTACAAAATTTACTGAAGCAGTTTTGCCAGGCTCTAGTGAAGCGTGAATGTTGTAAAGGTCGATGCCAAAGCCGTGAGTCTCATCTTGAGCGCGCTCTAGGTTTGTTAGGTGAATTGTTACATTATCGCCTTTATTTACTTCGATGTGCTCTGGGTTGATGTGGCTTCTGATCATTGTCGCATAGACAGTTACATTTTTGCCATTTCTTTCAACTCTTTCTTGACCAGCTAGAGTTGCATATGGGCTAGCCTCGCCTGTTCTTGAGTTTGTACCCATGTTGTAAGTAAGCGCTGGGCTTAGTTTGCTAGCAGCTATTGAAACAACATCGTGTGGCTCGCCAAGTGGGATTGGCATATCATAGATTAGGTCCATTTTTGCACCAGTGATATCTATTAGCTGGTGATTTTGTGGGTGAAGTGGACCAACTGGGCTAAAGCGATCGATTGAAAGTTTATCAAGAGCGATTGCATATTTGCCAACTGGTTTTGCTGATTTGCCTTCCATTGTATCAAGGTGGCCGATATTGTAGTGAACATTTATCTTATCAAGCACTTTTAAATTTTTATAGTCCCATTTTACGATTTGACTATCAACGTAAAGTGAAGTATAAAGTACGCCATCTTGTGAGTCAAATGATGTATGCAGTGGTCCAAGGCCAAGTTCGACTTGTCCGTGCATTGACTTTTCTCTATCTAAGATAGGAATTCCGTATGGGTCAGTGCCAGCATACTCTTTTTTATCAATTAGCTCTTTGATCTTTCTAAAGTCATAAACTGATGCGTGAGTATCAAGCTTACCGCCAATAATAATGTATCTACCATCTGGGCTTACGTCACAACCATGTGGACTCTTTGACTCTGGGATCAAAAATAGCGCACCTGCTTTTACAGCAGCATCTATTGTAACTACCTTGTGGCCATTTATAACTTTATAGTTTTTCTTGTCTTGAACAAGTTTTTCTAAAATTTTCCAGTTATAAACGTGTAAGAAGTCAGTGTCATTTCTACTTGCACCTGCTTCAAATGGAGGAAGACCTTTTTCGATACCACCAGTATACATCTCAGTATTTATTGAGTTTGTAAAGCCCCAGCCGTAGCTCTCACCCTTACCAGCGTCGCTTAGATCTTGCCAGTATGGTGGAAGCTCAAGAGAGAACGACTCTTTCTCATCGATCTTGCCTTTTGGATAGTCAAATTTCCAAAAAGTTACAGCACCTCTATAGACTGCTTCATAGTCGTCTATTGAGTGGTAGTTGTTATCAAGTGGAGCTGCATATTGACTAGCTTCGATAACATACTCGCTATTTGGAGTAATGAAGCTACCGCCGTGCTCACTCTTCATAATAGGGTTTACAACGATTTGAGTTGTCTCAAAGTCATGCAAATTTATAACTGCGATTCTTGGGTTAGCTTTATCGTTGATAAATAGATAATCACCAACATACTCACCATTTTTCTCACTGAAATTTGGGTGATGTGTATCGCCCCATGTTATCTCTTTGCCCCTGATGTTGCCTTGTTTCAAAACAGCTTTTGACTCATTGTCATAGCCATATCCTTGCCAAGGCTCTGGCGTGAAAACGCCGATGTATTTATAAATTCTCATCGACGGAACGCCATAAACTAGCACTTGACCGCTTTGCCCGCCAGATGAAAAGACGATGAAATCATCTTTTTTACCGCTAGGCTGATAAGTTTTAGCAGCTGCAAGAACATCTTTTTCGCTTAGCCCGCGCTCTTTCATGACTTTTTCAAGGTCACTACTAGCAGCACAAGCAGTAGTTAAAGATAGCCCAAGCAACGCAGCACTTGCGACACAAAATAACTTTTGCATTTACTCTCCTTTTTAAAATGAATTTATCTCTAAACTCTTTATCTCATTGTCTAAATTTACGCCATTTAAGACGCCTTTATCTATAAAAATTCTTTTTATCTCATTGCTAAAAAGAACCTTTTGTCCTTTTAGTTTAAGATCTTTGTCAAATTTATAAACTACTCCATCCCCATCGCCTATAAAAATTTCATCCTCCATACACGCAAGAGCTGAAATTTTAGATTTTAAAACTTGCTTTTTAATTCCACTTTTAAAATCTAAAATTTCTCCATCTCTAAAGCCAAGCAAAATATCATTCCCCTTAAATTTACAGGCGCTAAGCGGAGCAAAGCCAACACGTTTTTTCTCTTTTAAATTAAGCTCTTTATCAAGCAAAAATGCTTTGCCATTAAAGCTCGTAAAAAATAGTTCGTCATCAATTGGCAAAAGACTTGAAATTTTATAAACATCTTTATAATTTTTAGTTAAAAGTTTATTTAGGTTTTTATCAAAAACGCCTATGCTGACTTCATTTGCCATATCGCAAGCTACGTAAATTTTATTTTTAATTGCCGTAATTTGTGAAATTTTACAGCCGACATTTGGCATAGCAAATAAGAAATTTCTCTCATTTGCCACTTCAATAATCTCATTGTTTAAATTTGCGATATAAAAGAATTCTCCATCATTTCCGCACTCTTGATTTTTATAAATCGTATCTTTTAGATCCAAATTTTTAATCTGCCCATCTTTTATAAAAACAATGCTTTGGTTGCTTTCATTAATAAAGCAGCCTAATTGCTGGGTAAAAGCTGTTATCAAAAACAAACTTATACAAAGCAGAAATCTCATAATCCAAGACACTTTCATCATAAATTTAATAAGCAAAAAAACTATACATACTTAACTCTTAAAAGCAAATTAGCGATTAATTTATTTTTTTAAGCTTTTAAAGAAAAATATCAATAAATTTTTTTAAATTTCATTATTTACATTATATAGACATTATGATTTAATCAATACTAATAT
>NZ_PIRM01000009.1 GCF_003049735.1 Campylobacter concisus
TTAGTTACAAAAGTGGGACAGTCTCTTAAAAATTCCAATGATTATAAAGCCATCACCCTTTTAATACCATAAAAATAAATTTGTTTTAAATTCTTGTTTCTATCTTTTATTTTAGGTTACCTTTAAAATACCCCAAGGAATATCCAGCTACTGCCAACTGTTAAGCTTCAGCAAGCTTAACAGTAAAGATGAAGAGCTTCATAGTAGAGCCTTTGTAAAGAATTTTCTTAAAGGCTTTCAAGAAAGCTTTGAGAAAGACTATACTGCGCAGTCTTACATACAAAAAAATGAAAGAGGATATAATGACGAAAAAATAAAAGGTTATACGAGTTTGCGAACCGGTGCTAGTTATATAAATTTCAAAAACATAACCGATATGAAAGATCTAGTAAAAACCATAACTCATGAAAACCAAAGATCGATGTATATACAAGATCATAGAGATATAAACAAAAATAGAGATGATGATACTAAGTATGCGTCAAATTTCTCAAATTTTGCGAGAAGTAAAGCATTCAATTGGGGTAATATCAAAACAATGGAGAAATTTCTTAAATACAAAATCAATAAATAGGGAAGATAAATTATTAAATAATATGATAGAAAATGATGGAAATATTTTTAGACATACAATTTTTCAAGGAGCAAATTATGAACTTCGCAATACAATAAAAGACAATACTATCGGCGGTAGTGGTAATGAATGATTTTTTTAATGCTTTCTGGCGAGAATTTCAATATAAAATCGTAGATTTAATCGTATATTTAGCCAATCATCACCCATTAGTTGCTTGGATTATCTTATATTTTTTGGGTTTGCTCGTACTATATTTTTGTTTTAAGTTTATTCGCCATTGTTATATAATCTATAATAAATCTAAAAATATAAAAATTTTAAAAATAGGTATATCATTTTTTATTCCTATTGTTATTGTTTTTTACTTTCTCGTTAAATTCATAATTTACAAATCAAATGGGTATTTAGTTTATTTTTGCATCTTTTCGTTGATTTCTACTATTAGCGTGATTTTTGGGCTTTGCGACCTAAAAAATTTATATCAGATAAACCACAAAATAGAAACCCTAAAAAACAAAAGAAGCAAAAAGTTAAATTTGAAAAAAGTAAGAATTCGTTAAATTTTACAAGTGCAAAAATTAAAAAATAAAGCGGTACTAATGAATAAAATTTTAAGAATGGTTGTTATTGCGCTGTTTTTTGGGCTGGCGGATTATGGCTTTAAATATCCTATTTTCCACTGGATCATTTTCTATTTTTATTCAAACATTGTAATATATTTAACTATAAAGACTTATCTATATTCTAAAAAATTAACTGGAATAGATATTACAAATTTGATACTTATCTTAACCCTTTTGCTTTATTTGGTTATTTATAAATCAAGTTGTTGATTGGTTTATATGTTTGTTTTTACTCTACTGTCAATAATTATCGTAAGTATCGTAGCTTTATGGCAGAAAAAATCAGTTAATACAACCAATGATGCTAATGTAGGTAAAAAATGAGTAGTATCATAAATGCTTTTATAGATATAGCTCTAAGGAGTGACTTTCCATTTTTTCATTATATTTTTTATAATTTTTATATTTTATTTTTTTTGCGCATAAGTGTTGATTGTTTAAAAGATGAAGTAAAAGAACAAAAAAAATTAAAAGAAGTTTTTAAATGGGGAAGCCTTATTCTGATAGCTTTTATAGTTTTAATTTGTCTTACAATTTTTGAAAGCAACGGAATATTCTTTTATTTTTGCATTTTTTCGTGGATTTCTACTATTGGCGTGATTTTTTGGGCTTTACAACCTGAAAAATTTATACCAGATAAACCACAGAATAGAAACCCTAAAAAACAAAAGAAGCAAAAAGTTAAATTTGAAAAAAGTAATAATTCGTTAAATTTTACAAATGTAAAATTAAAAAATAAACAAATCATCGGCGATAAATAGAAATTTTAAAAATATCTCTAAAATAGGAATGACTGAAAGAATAAACAAAAAACTATTAGCCAATACCCTAAGAGGAGGAAGGTTAGGTAGCGACGGTATATTAAGACATAACGGTAAAGAGTATGTAGCTCGTAGTATGGATATAACGGGGAATAAAGTGATATATCAACAATTAGGTAAAATAATAAACCGGTAGAGGTTTATAAAATTACTAACGATAAAGGTTATTTAGTGACAGCTTCTAAACCAAAGCTCTCTGCTTCGCAAAGCAGTCCTAGTACTTTAATAAAAGACGTAACAAAAGATATTAAATTTTATGATAGCTCAAAAACCCCGGGTATAGTAGCAGGCGCCACCATAGGCGGAGGTATAGATATTGGATCGCAGTATATAAATAACGGCTATAGTTTTAAAAATATTGACCATACAGAAGTAGTAATAAATGCATTAGGCGGTACATATGGTGGAGCTGCTAGCGGTTTATTCTCGGCAATAGTCAGAGGCGCTTTTGTCAACTCATCTACAGAACTATACTCTCAGCTTAAAGATAGATCAAGAGATGTGGACGCAGAGAGAGTGGTAGGAAAAGGTTTTGCTGGTGGATTTTTTGGACTGTTCGGCAGTCTTGCGGGAACAGGCGGTAAAAACATAAAAGTAGGCAATGGGGATTTACAGACTGCGGCTGAAAGTATAGTATCAGTTGTGACAGGAATAGGTCAGGCAGTGGCCGATAACATAAAAAGTAAAAACGATAAAGACAAAAAAGATAACAAAAAATGAAAAAATTTCTAATTATATTTTTTGGTAGCATATTGTGTATTGGCTTTATAGTAATCCTAAAACTTCTCTTTGGAGAACACTATGGTGACGTTATTTTTGCTGGGATAATCTTGACTAATATATATTACATAATTAAAAACGGTATAAAAAAGAGCGACTTTTCGAAAAAGAATTTGGAAGAAATGGACGTCACGATAGGCGGTGTCTCTTTGATACAGGCTATATTTGTATTTATAATGTGGATTGGTTACAATGCCACAAGATGGTAAACATAAAAGTAGGCGAGTAGAATAAAGACCGCGGCTGAAGTAGGAACAAATTTTATTACTACAGCTGGACAAGCTATTGCAGATAGTATAGAAAGCAAAAAATATAAAACAAAAAAAGCGGATAAGTAATGAAGAAGAATTGGATTGTATTTTTTGGATCAATAGCGTTTTTTATAGTAGGTGCTATTTGCATAATAATCCTAAAACTTCTCTTTGGAGAACACTATATTGATGCTATGGCTGTGTTGCTAATATTTGCCAATGTATGTTTTATAATAAAAAACGGTATAAAAAAGAGCGATTTTAAAAAAGAATATATACAAAAAATGGAAATAGAAAGAGGTGGTGTCGCTTTAATCCACTCTTTTTTAGTTTTTGTATTTTGGTTTCTTTACAACGCCACAAGAGGGTAAACATAAAAGTGGGCAATGGAGATTTGCAGACTGAGGCTGAAGCTAGGGCAAGTATATTTACTGGAATAACACAGGTGGCTGTAGATAGTATGAGCAGCAAAGATAATAAAAATAACAAAGACGATAAAAAAGAATGAGAACTGATATAAAAGTTTTGTTTAAGAACATTAATTTTAAAATGAACATCATCTAAATTTTTTAGATATAATTACGCAAAAATAATATTATTAAAATCAGGTAAAGGAACTCATGAAAAAAATATTTAAATTTCTATCTTTTTTAGTATTTATGCTATTTCTTACAGGATGTGCAAAAGATCTTATTATAAGCAATATGCCAAATTCAAATTTAAACTATCATGGCGATAATGTTCCTATAACTATCATAGCTTATAAATTAAGAGATGTGGCTAAATTTAAAGAAGCTAGCATTATCGATCTAGCCGAAAGAAATGGTGAAATACTAGGCTATGACAAGATTGACTCTATAAAAACACAAATTCAGCCAAATACAAATAGATATGCTTTTACAAATGTATATCCTGACGAAGTTCCGTATGTTGGCATTTTGGTACTTTATGCTGATCAGAGCAAGACAAATATCAAGGCTTATAAGGCTACAAAAGAGATAAAAGAAAAAAATATAGTTTTTGAAATAACAAAAAATGGCGTAAATGTTTTAGACGCTAGTAGCTCTAAAATACAAGCAAGCAAATAAAATGTCTGAAAAGCTAAAAGTCGTTTGGTATAACGGAATGAACGTCGATAAGGTTCATTTCGAGCAACAAGAAAGATATTTTGAGAGAAATTTAAACCTAAAAACCATCTCTTCTTTTTCAAATTTATATGGTATTTTAGATTTAGAAATTTCAAGCGATCTTTTGCTTCAAGGCAAAATAGGGCTAACTAAAATTTCTTGTATCTCTCAAGATGGCACGATTTTTAACGCGCCAGATCAAGATGAATTACCAGAGCCACTTGAGATAAGCCCAAGTGAGCTAAACTCAGCCATTATAGTGTTAAAACTACCTATTAGCTCAGGTCTGGTTGATATTAGCTTGCAAAATAATTTACCAAATCTAAAATTTACAGCCAAGCAAGCACTTATTAGCTCAAGAGTGCATGATGAAGCTAGCAATGATATATTAAACGAGCTAGACGATAAAGATGATTTTGAACTATCTTCTGCCTTTACGCAAGATAAAGAAAATCTAATCCTAGCAAGCCAAAGATCATCTCTTGGAGTATTTGGCTCAAAGATGCCTTACGAGCTTAGCATACCAATTTATAAAATAAAAAATATAGACCTAAATAAGCAAATAACACTTGACGAAAAATTTATTCCAACTTGTATTGACA
Organism: Campylobacter concisus; assembly: GCF_003049735.1. Classification (NCBI taxonomy): domain Bacteria; kingdom Pseudomonadati; phylum Campylobacterota; class Epsilonproteobacteria; order Campylobacterales; family Campylobacteraceae; genus Campylobacter; species Campylobacter concisus. The sequence goes on from NZ_PIRM01000009.1 coordinate 4,782, forward strand.
TCAGTAAAAACACCTTTATAATAAATTTTATAGAGGAGCTTAGCTTTGCTACAAAGCAACATCAAGAGAGTTATTTTGGGTTGTTAGGAGGTGTTGATCAAGCTAAAAATAGACTTGATTTTTCAACATATTTAACACTAAATATGTTGAAAAAATGGCATTTAATATTCTCTTATTTGTTAAAGAAAGATAAATTTCACCCAGAGTATTTGTATGAAAAATTAGTTGATTTTCAGGCTGATCTGTTGGCACTTAGTCACGATAATAGTTTTAGCGAATTTATCGCCTACGATCACAATAATCTAACTCAAACTTTTGTGCCTTTGATAAATAATCTAAGACTTTTATTCTCACATATCTTATCTCCAAAATATATAATGGCACAGATTGTTAAAAATAATCACGGCTTTTACGACTGTATTTTTGATAATCCAAGTATTATTGAAAACTCAGAAATTTATTTTGCTATTCACAGCGATACGAAAAATGAGTATCTTCTTAAAAATTTCAAAGAGCAATGCAAAATCCATACTCAATCAAATATAAAAGGCATAGTTTCATCACAGCTAAGGGGTATAAACGTAGAGCAAATTTCTGTTGTTCCTAGCACTTTACCAAAGTTAAACGATTATATCTATTATAAGATAGACAAAAAAGATGAAATTTTTAAAAGCTTTGCAAATCAAAATGTGATTAGCGTTTATATAACGGCAAATTTACCGAATGCTGACATTAAAATGTGGGCTTTATTATAAGGATAAAAATGAACGAAAATCAAAATGAAACCTCAGTTTTAAGTCAAACAAATCTTTTGGGTCTTGGCACAAATCTTGCACTAGATCATGTGTTACCATTGCTTCTTTTGGCAAATAGGGTTTCAAAATTACAAAATTTTTCACAAAGTGAAATGGCAAATTTACGTGAAAAATTGATAAACGATATCTTAAGCACTACTTCAAAGATATCAAATCTAGGCATTTACGAGGAAGACGATATTATTAGACTTAGATATTGTCTTTGTGTTTTTATAGATGAGAGCTTGCTAAAAAATGAAATTTTTATGAACAGCTTTTGGGCCAATAATACCCTGACAACAAGATTTTTTAATGAAAATCTAGGTGGAAATAAATTCTTTGGCATTATGGATAAGTGGTTTGAAAATGTTGGTAAAAATAAAGATTTCTTAGAATTTATATATGCTTGTTTGGTGCTTGGCTATAAAGGAAAATATGAAACACAAGAAGATTGCAATGAAAAAATTTCTTATCTTTGTGAAAATATAGCTGCAGCCGTTTCTCCGCTCATAAAGGCCGATGAAAATGTATTTGAAAAGAGTTACTTAAAACAGACAAAGAAAAGTTTTCTTGAGGTATTTTCGTTAAAGCGTTTAAAATTTTATTTCATTTTACTAGCCATTGCTATGATTGCAGCTGCATTTTTATATAGTACATATTCTATGGATCAAAACAATATCAGAAACGATAGCATCCTAAATAATAAGATAGAGAATTTTATGGATAATAAGTAAGTGCAAGATAATTTTTGTAATAAATTTAATGAAGATTTTTTAGAGAATGAGCTTTATATTAGTTTAACTGATGAAATGTCAAAGTATAAAACTTTGATGCATGATAGTATAAAGTGGGATTATGTATTTAGCTCATCTTTAAAAGCCTTAAGTGAGTTTAGTCTTGATGCCAAGCTTTTAAATTTTTTAGCGATTTCTGCTATAAATTTAAACGACAAAGAGGCTTTTAGAACACTTATAAAAGCTTTTGCCTTTTTTCTATCTATTTTGAAAAAAGAGCCAAATTTACTTGCAAAAAATGAAAAACAACTACCTGCTAAAAAAAAGATAATAGCTCAAACAATAGAGCTTTTTACGCAAGCTAATGATAAAGCTTTGGATCAAGCTGAAGCAAAAGCCTTTAATGATCTTGTGCCTGAGCTTTCGCAAGAGCTTGGTACACGTTTTGATACACTTTATATAGAAGAAAAAAAAGAAGAAATTTTAAAAGCCAAAGAGCCAAAAGTAATTACTAAAACTGAACCAACTTACCATCAAAACGTTTCATTTAGTGGCAATGATATTAGTACATTTAATGATAGAGAATTTAGAGAATATTTTATAAATTTATCACTAATGCTTTTAAAGAGTGATATTAAAAATTTTACCGCTTATGCTTTAATTTTTGAAGCAATGTGGGGTAGAATAAAGGCACTTCCATCAAGTAGCGACCAAATAACACAGATACGTTATCCCGATGAAAATCTGATTATACTTTTTAAAAAAAGTAATGAACTAAATCTTGACAATTTAGAAAAAATTATAAGAAATTTAGCACTTAATCCATTTTGGATAGAAGGCATTAAGATATTTTGCGAATTTTTAAATAGTGCTGGACTTGCAAGGCAAAGTGATCTTATTTGCGATATGGTTTTAAATTTTATTGATAAATTTCCAGATATAAAAAAGCTCAAATTTCAAAGCGGAGAAGCTTTTTTTAGTGAAGATATAAGTAAATTTTTTATTAAAAGTAACTCTTTGGAATTTACTTCCAGCAGTGATAGTAAAAAAAATATGAGTTTTGAAGATCTAATAAAAGAACTAGACAAAAGCAAGCATGCTTCAAGCGCTCAAAGCGAGCTTAATTTTATGCTTGAATTATCAAAAATTTTTACTGCTCAAGGCATGAATAATAATGCAAAAGCTACCTATGCACAAATAGTTAATTTTATAGAAAATACCGAGCTTAAAGATTATTTATCAGACATATATATAAAGGCAAAAACATTTGTGTGATAAAATATGTTTTTTTAAATCACCTTTAATTTTATTTAAATATAATTCTTAAATCATTTACGAAAAAAGGATGTTACTATGGCAGATAATCTAATCCCACCAAAAGAACGCATAAATATAGTTTATAAAACTAAGACAAATGACCAAGAGGCCGATGTAGAGCTTCCATTAAAACTTATGGTAGTTGCAAATTTAACTGGCGAAAACCAAACTCCACTTGAAGATCGCGAAGTGATTTCTATCAATAAAATAAATTTTGATCAGGTTATGAAAAGCTTAGATATTCATACAAATTTCTCTGTAAAAAATAAGCTAAATTCTAACAATGAAGATTTAAATATTGACCTTGATTTTGAGAGCATCCATGATTTTAATCCAGATAATATTATAAATCAAATTCCTGAGCTAAAAAAACTCTTACAGCTTAGAAAAGCTTTAGTTGCACTAAAAGGTCCTATGGGCAATATGCCTGATTTTAGAAAAGCGGTTTTAGAAGCTATAAAAGATGAAGATAGTAGAAAACAACTTCTTTTAGAGATTAAAGACGAACAAGATAAGGAATAAAAATGTCTGAAACTAAAGTTAAAACTCCTATCATTGAAAGCATAATGCAAAGGAGTAAATATTCAAAAGATGACGAGAGTTATAGTGTTGTAAAGCAAGGAGTTGCTGAGTTTATTTCAAACATAATAACAACAAATAATGCCGAAGATAAAATAAATAAGCTCGCACTTGATGAGATGATAGCTCACATCGATACCCTTTTATCTGCTCAAATGGATGAAATTTTACACAATAAATCTTTTCAAGAGCTAGAATCAACTTGGCGTGGAATTAGATTTTTGGTTGAGAGAACAAATTTTAATGAAAATGTAAAAATTGATCTTTTAGACGCCACAAAAGAAGAAATTTTAGATGATTTTGAAAATAATCTAGATATAACTCAAAGTACACTTTATAAACAAATTTATTCAGCCGAATATGGACAATTTGGTGGTGAACCAGTTGGTGCGATAGTGGCTGACTATGAGCTAGATAAATCAAATCAAGATATGACTTTTTTAAATAAAATGTCATCAATTGCTGCAATGAGCCATTCACCGCTTCTTACATCTCTTTCTGCTAAATTTTTCGGACTTGATAATTTTGGTGAGCTTGAAAATATAAAAGATCTAAAAAGCATGCTAGAAGGCCCACAATATACAAGATGGAGAACTTTTAGAGAAAATGAAGATGCAAAATACACAGGTTGTATGGTAAATAGATTTCTTACAAGATCTCCTTATGTGCCAGAGGATAATCCTATAAAGAGCTTTAATTATAGAGAAACTGTAAATAATCACGATGATATGCTTTGGGGCAATGGAGCTTATGCGTTTGCTACAAGGCTTACAGATAGTTTTGCTGATTATAGATGGTGCGGTAATATCATTGGACCAAAAGGTGGCGGTGCTGTAAAGGATCTTCCAACTTATACTTATGAAAATTATGGAAGCGTTCAAACAAAAATTCCAACCGAAGTTTTGATCACAGATAGAAGAGAATTTGAACTTTCAGAAAATGGATTTATCGCTCTTACTTTAAGAAGAGATAGCAATAACGCTGCATTTTTCTCAGCAAACTCTGCACTAAAGCCTAAAATTTTCCCAAATACTCCAGAAGGTAAAGCTGCTGAGACAAATTTCAGGCTCGGAACTCAACTGCCTTATGTGTTCTTGATCTCTCGTTTGGCTCATTATCTAAAAGTGCTTCAAAGAGAAGAGATAGGTACATGGAAAGAGCGTAGTGATGTTGAGCGCGGCTTAAATGAATGGCTAAGACAATACATCTCAGATCAGGAAAATCCACCAGCAGATGTTAGAAGCAGAAGGCCATTTAGAAGTGCAAAGGTTATCGTCAGTGATATAGCCGGCGAGCCGGGCTGGTATAAAATAGAGCTTTTGGCTAGACCTCACTTTAAATTTATGGGAGCAAATTTCGAGCTTTCTTTGGTCGGAAAACTAGACAAAGAGTAAGCTTGCTATGTCGCTGATAGATAAAATTTTGTATCAATTTAGTGATGAATCAAAGCTACGTCCATATTTTAAAGATCTAGACAGCGACATAAAAGATCACATTGATACTATCTTAAACTCTAGACTTGGTAACTACGGCCGATTAAATGATAGCATTATTGATCTTTGGTCGATGGGTGTTGAGATAAATGAGCTTGGTCATAAACTTGGCATGGCAATATATGAACTAATCAGCTCAAATGAGAATAGAATAGAAGTAACATCTATCGGATACGATGACTCACTAAAGCCTTGGCGTATCATCTTTAATATAAACTACAAGCATAAAAACGATAATTTCAAAGAGTATTTGCTAAAAGTTATTTTTAAAAACAATAGATATTGTGAGATTTTATAATGGATTATAATGAAAATAATCTAGCTTATTTTCAAAAAGAGATGGCATATCTTGATGAAACAAGAGCCCTTTTTATTAAAAATTTTCCAAAAGTAGCACCCTTTTTAGATACTAAAAGCAAAGATCCTGATGTTGAGAGCATAATAGAAAATATGGCTATTTTAACATCTAGGATCAGGCAAGAACTAGATGAAAATATCCCGCTAATCGCTGAGTCTTTAGTAAATATTTTAATGCCAAGCTATACAAATCCTTTTCCATCAGTTTGTATGCAAGAATTTACCTTAAGAGATGACTTCTCGGGGGTGAGAGAATTTATACCAAAAGGAAGTATAGTTGAGTCAAAGAAGATCAATGGCATAACGTGCAAATTCCAAACGATCTTTGACATAAATTTGCTTCCATTAAAGATAACAAAAGCTTTTATGTCAAATAATAAGAGTGATTATCTTCTAAATTTAAATATAAGCGTTACAAAGGACGAGCTTAGCACTAAAGAACTTGATATAGACTTTTTAAATTTATATCTTGGAGATAATGTTTACTTCTCTTCTACGCTCTTAATGTGGCTAAAAAATTACTTGAAATTTATTGCAATAAGTTTTGAAGATAGCGATCAAGAGATAAAGTTAAGCCCTGATAAACTTAGTTTGGACAAGTTTGATGAGCGTTTGATAAAGAGTGATGAGTTTGGATTTGAAGCATTTGAGCTTTTAAAAGAGCTATCATTTTTCCCTTCAAAGTTAAATTTTGTGCGATTAAATGGACTTAGCTTTCTTAAAAATTTTTCTACAAAAAGCTTTAATATTAAATTCATATTTTCAAAAGATATGCCAAGTGGATATGTGCCAAGGCTAGAATATTTTTCTCTTTTTGTTACGCCTGCAATAAATTTATTTGCAATGAGTGCCGAACCTATTTTGAATAACAATAGACGAAGCGAATATAGAATTTTTCTAGATCGCTCAAATATCGATGCTTATGAAATCGTTTCAATAAATAAGGTGGTCGCTCATAGTAGTAATAATGAAAAAAGGATATTAAAAAACTATAAAAGTTTTGAGAGATTTGAATTTTTAAATGATGAGCGAGCAAAAGATTATTATTTTGTCAGCAATAAAACAGATATAAAACTAAACTCTTATAAAGAAATTTCTTTTTTTAAAAGTGACTCTAAAGATCAAACCATTAGCATAGATGCACTTTGCTGCAATGGTGATTTACCTTGCAAGCTAAAACTTGGCGAGATAGATAGAGTGTTATCCCATCAAGGTGTAACAACTAAAAATTTAACCATTCCAACCAGTGTAAAGCGAGTAAAAATAGATGGAAATCTTCTTTGGAAACTAGTTAGCATATTATCTTTTAGCTATCAAAGTATACTAGAGAAGGGCTCTTTTTTAGCACTTCTTAATACCTTTAGCACACCAGATGATGAGTTTTTTAAAAAATTTGCTAACTCGCTTTATGATATAAAAACAAAGCAAATTTATAGAGTTGAACAAGGCTTTGCAAAAAGAGGGTTGCTCTGTATATTTTATATAGATGAAAGTGAATTTGAGAGTATTGGAAATGTCTATGTTTTAGGTATAAATTTGGCTAAATTTTTATCAAAATTTGCATCAATTAATTCATTTTGCGAGCTTAAAATAAAGTGTATAAAGAGCAAAATTTTGCTTAATTATGACTTTTTAGGTGGTACAAAAAAATTAATATGAACAAAGAACTAAATCAAGCTTCTTTTTTTAAGTTAGTAAAAAACTGCCTAAAGCACCATGATAGAAGAGATATTTTTTTAAAAAATAGCCCAAGTTTTGCTTATCCGATTAATGAGCTTGAGAGCTTAAGTAAAGAGGATGCAGTAAAAATCGTCATAAATTTTATGGGTCTTTTGGGAAGTGGCTCGCATCTTACAAGCTATATTTTGGAGAAGATTTCAAAGAGTAGCGATAATAATTTCGAGAAATTTTTTGACTTTTTTGATAATTACTTGCTTTGGCTTTTCTTTGATAGCATTAGTTTAAAAAATTATGCAAGATCCTTTGAAAAAGAGCTTGATGATAAAATTTCAAAGATTTTATTGGATATATTAAACATAAGCAATAAAAAATTAGCAAAAAAATTCTTACCATTTTCTCCGCTTATTATTAGCCAAAGAAGGCCTAAAAAAGAGATCGAGTTCGCCTTGCAGCGTCATTTTAATTTAAAAAATAAACTATTTTTGCTAGAAAATCTACCAAATCAAATTTTCATAGCGCCTTCAAATTTAAATTCACTTGGTATCAAAAATAGGACTTTGGGCAGAAATTTTATACTTGGTAAAAAGCTTTTTGAGAAACAAACTAAGATAGCAGTTTATATAAATGGCATAGATTATGAAGAAGCTATTGATTTTTTCCCAAAAAGAAGAAAATTTAAAGAGCTTCAAGATACTCTTATCTTTTTTACGAACAATGAATTTGTTGCCGATTTATACATAAAAATAAACTATTCTCCAAAGATGCAATTAAAGCTTGGGATAGATGAAAGTTATAGTAAAATAGGCCTTGGTGCAAGGCTTAAAAGTAATAAAAATATGTCAAATTTTATAAAATTTAGGCTTTGCTCTTAAATTTTTAGATATAAAATCTAAAATATTTGTTATTATTACATTAAAGAAATATATTTATTTGTAAAAGGATGTGCATCAATGGCATTTATCGATTACCTAAGAAGATTTTTTGTCTTTTTTAGATTCAAACACAGTACAATTTTGGTAGCTTCTATTGCATTAAGTATTTTATTTTGGCTTTATGCTCCACTTATAGCTTTTAACGATGTATATAGCTTTGCTAGTATAAGTTCAAGAGTCACTATATTAATTGCATTTTGGGCAGTTATTTTATTTTTTGTTTTAATCAAGCCATTAATGCACTATTTAGCATCTCAAAAAGATGAAAAAAATAATAAGCTAAAAGAGATAAAAAAAGAGTCTATGGATAGTTTTGGTAAGGCAAAAAGAAATTTTATGCTTTCTTTGAAAGATGCCAAAACGACTTGGAAAAAAGATATAAATTTTAAAAAATTACCTTTAATAATGATAATGGGTAACGAAGGTGCTGGAAAGAGCGCATTTATAAACTACTCAAATATCGAATTTCCACTATCTGATAGTTTAGATACTTATAAAAAAATACATAAAAGTACGACAAACTTTAATCTTTATATTTCAAAATTTGGTGCACTTTTAGATACTGAGGGTATACATTTCGCACAGGAGAGCTTGTATCAGCCAACAGCTACTGAAGAGCTTCCCGAAGATGATGTGGATAAAAATAGGGATTACTTGCTTAAAAAAAGTATCTGGAGTGAATTTTTAAACTTTTTAAAACGAAATGATTTTAACGCTAGATTAAGTGGTGCGGTTTTAATCATAGATACTAAAAAATTCCTTGAAGGCACGCAAGAATATTTTGATGAATTAATTAGATATATGATAAAAAGGGTTAATGACTGTGAGAAACATCTAAAGACTAAATTTCCTATTTATATTGTTTTTAGCAAGCTTGACTTAATAGATGGCATGGGAGATTATTTTAGGCTTTTCAATGAAGATGTGGCAAATAAGGCTCTAGGAATAAACTTAGATTCAAATTTCTCAAAACAATCACTAGAAACAGAGCTAAAAAGCCTAAGCGAGTCACTATTTAAACATCTCATGAGTAAGAACTCGATTTCGCATTTATTGGAAGACAAAAAACGTTCATATCTATTTTTAAAACAACTTGACAATTTTTTTGCTTTAGTGAAAGATTTTGTAACAAAGTTAAGCTCTCAAAATGCACTTAAAAATAGCTCAACCATAAATGGAATTTATTTCGTCAGTGCTTATCAAGAAAATATACCTATAAACTACCTTACAAATACTATTTGCGATAGATATAACATCAAAAAACCACTTTTAAGAGCGGTAAATAACTATAGTAAACAAAGCTATTTTGTAAAATCATTTTTAAAAGAGATAGCTTTTAAAGCTAACTTAAATAAATTTGGCGCTCAAAATAGATTTACAAAATTTGTAAATTTTGTTTTAGTAGCCATACTTTGCGCTGGAGTATATTTGGGTTCTAGTTTTATTCTAGACACCAAAAACATAAAAGAGCAAAATGCTATAAATAATGCAAATAAAATTTCTTCATACCTTGATGGTAAAAAATACAAGGATCTCTCTCCAACACAAAAGATTGAGCTTCTAAATTTACTAAAACAAAGTCTAAATGACTATCCAAGAATCTTTAGTGGTGATACTAAATTTGAGTATATAACACTAGATACTTCTTATAAAGGCTTTACTCCAGTTAAAGCGCTTTACTATGATTTAAATGCTGATTTTTTTAAAAATACAGTTTTAACTGAAATGGAAAATATACTAAAAAATGAAAGCGATCCAGATAAGCTAATAAAAGCATTTTATATGTATGATTCACTCTTTGACAAAGACTACACAAATGTGGATTTATTTAAAATTTGGATTAGCACAAACTGGGATAAATTTGAAAAATATGGCGTTGCAAAAGATGAATTTTTAGCTCATATTGAGGCTATTTTAAAAGCAGAAAATTTAAACATAACTGCAGATACAGTTGCTCAAAGTATAGCAAATACGAGACTATCACCTGTTCAAAGAGCACAAAGACTCTACTACATACTTGAATTCATATCATTCAAAGACGATAAATCTTTTTACGATATTAAAAAAGATGTAGAAAATTTATACACAGTAGTCCAAGAGAAAGAAGCATTTAAGCCATTTAATAAAATTTATACAAAAGAAAATTTAAGAGATTTCTTGTCAAAGCTTAGCTCAAACATAGATCAAACAGCTGGAATAGAATCTTGGCTAATGGAGACAAATTCTTCTTTAAAAGATATTAGCTCAAATGATAAGAAAGAGTTAAGCATTGCTGTAATAGAGCTTTATTTGCAAAACTATGCTGATAAGTGGAGCCAAATTTTAAGAGAAATAGAGCCAAATGAATTTAGCACAAAAAAAGAGGTCATAGAAGAGCTCGACATCTTGTCAAAGAGAGAAAATCCTTTAAATTCTTTAATAAAATTAACTAATCAAAATACAAATTTAAATGATGAGAATTTACTAAAATATATCTATTCTCTAGGATTTGCTTCAAGTGAGATAAAGCGTGTTTTCAGTGATTTTAGCGCTAAATTTACTACCTATCATGCGTTAAATTCTAATGACTTGCTAGATATTATAAGCAATGATGTAACAAGCGTTTATAAAAAAGTTAGTGACTATAACTTCGAAATGCTTCAAAGCAACGATGATAAAATAGTTTATGCAATAAATGGTATAAAAAATGAAAACGACCCATTTGTTGTTTTAAATAATGATGCCAAGAAACTCCCAGATGAGTTAAATGAATATTATCAAAAGTTATCGACACTTGCGTGGAAACAAGTAGAAAATGGCGCTTCAGCGCTTTTATCAACAGCATATAGAGATGATGTTTTTGATGATTTTGAAAGTCTTATCAAGCCATTTTATCCATTTAATGAACAATCTCCAAAGGCTGTTAGCATAGAAGAATTTAAAAGATTCTTTGGCAAAAACGGAACTTGGAATAGCTTTTATGATAGATATCTAAAACAAATCTTAAGTAAAACCGCTGATGGTTATAAAATAAGACCAAAATATGCAAAAGAGCTAAGATTTAGCAGAGATTTTCTTAAAAATATTGCCTATATAGACAGAATTTCAAATTTAATGCTTGATTCAAATGATGAACTAAAATTGAATTATAATTTAAAAGCCGTCGACTTATCGGCAAATTTTAGCCATATAAATATTAGTTATTCTAATAACTCTTTGACTTATGATCATACAATTGCCTCAAATTTGATAGTTTCAAGCAAAAATTTTGATATATCAACACAGTTTAAATTCAATGCAGTTTCAAGTACTGGAAGCGAGAGAAAAGAGTTAAGCTTTGATGGAGAGTGGGGCTGGTATAAGATACTAAAAGCTTCAAATTTTAGTAGTGTTGGTGTTAGTACGCTTAATTTTGATGGTAGAAGAGATTCGTATTTTGGCTTTGAAGTAACACCAAATGGTGGAGAGCTTTTAGAGCTTATGGATATCATACCAACGATAAATTTACCAAAGAAGATGCTTTATTAAGGATAAAATATGCAACAAATAGCAGCAGTTATACAAAATTACGATAAAGCGTCAAGCTTTTCAGCTCAATTTATCATTTTTGATGAAAATGGTGGTGATATAGGCTCGTTAGATACTACAAAATTTTCTTGTAATGATATGAGCGATTCAATCGCACCAAAACACGCTCATGTTGGATTTGAAGAGGGGGTTTTCACAATTTGTGGCTATAAAGATTGTGAAATTTTTTATAGTGATTCATATTCAAAGCTTCCAGATGACTATGAGAGCGTCATAAATTTGGGCGATGTCTTTAGGATAGGGGAGTTAAAATTTATATTTATAGACCCTTCTAGGATTGATGAATATATAGGAAAAGCCCATAAGATAATAGAAAATACGAAAAATTTTGACAAGCTTGATGATAAACGTTTTGAACCAGTTGGTAAAATTTCAAATGTTGATTTTAAAGAAGAGCCAAAGATAAACTCATTAATAAATGATAAAAAAGATATCACTTTAAATGAAAATGCGTACGATGCAGTTTTAAATTTAAATGAGATAGCTCAAAATTTTGATGAAGAAGAAAATGCAAATAATCAAAATATGCTAACTGCAAAAAGCATGGATGAGCTTTTGACAAAGATAGTTGAGAGTATAAAATTGCAACCAAATATGAGCCCTATAAGTGAGCAGACTAGGACTTTAAATACAAAAGATATGGAAACAATCATGAAAACTCTTCCTCTTAGTGACTCGACAGAACTAATAAATACTGTTTTGGTTAAGCTTATATGCAAAGAGCTATATAGCCAAATGTATGATATAGTCGAGAATAACTCATTTTTTAAATATCTTTCAGGAGCCGTACTAAAAAGCACTAAGGAAGACAAGGAAGCGTTTAATTATCTATTACATAAAGCTCTTCAAAGCTATATGTTAAAAAAGTAATGTTTTTAATAAAACAGAAAGTAAATAAAAGATAGAATAATCCAAACTTTTTAATAGGAGTAAATATGTCACAACCAGTGTATATTAAAGTGAAAGGTTCTACACAAGGACTTATTTCGAGTGGTGCTTCAACAGAAGCTAGTATAGGTAATCGCTATCAGTCAGGTCACGAAGATGAGATCATGGCTCAAGAGGTTTCTCATATAGTAACAGTTCCAACTGATCCACAAAGTGGCCAACCATCAGGTCAAAGAGTCCATAAGCCATTTAGTTTTACTACATCACTAAATAAAGCTGTTCCACTTCTTTACAATGCTTTAACACAAGGCGAAAGACTTCCAGAGGTTGAGATCTATTGGTATAGAACATCAACTAGTGGTGGTGCTGAGCATTTCTTTACTACAAAACTAGAAGATGCAACTATAACAGATATTACTCTAGTAAGCCCAAATGCTCAAGATAAGCTAAACAGCGACAAAACAGAGCTTTTCAAAGTTTCAATGAACTATAGAAAGATAGTTTGGGAACATGTAGCTGCAGGTACAAGCGGAAGTGATGACTGGAGAGAAGCTACTAAAAAAGCTTAAAACCAACCTAGGGTTTATCCCTAGGGTTAATAAAATCATCTTCTAGCTAGAAGGACACAGATGAGCCCTTTTTTATCTTTATCTTTTAAATTAACATGATATGTGAAATGCGATATGAAACACCTAGTTATAATCATATTTCTCATAACATCTCTATATTCGCATGATGCAAATTGTTTAAATATGTTTGCTGTGATCTTTGATAAAAATACGACCGATGAAAATACTGCTAAATGCGTAGAATACTATATAGATGATCTTGGATGTGATGCAAATATGACTATAGAAATTCCTGAACTTTCAATAAGACCAAATCTATTAGAATATGCTTATGATGCAAATAAAACAAAAACTTTTGATACTCTTTTGGAAAAAGGCACATACGCCAATACTAGCTTGGCAACATCCATAGGAATGAGCTTTTTATTTTTCTTTAGGGAAAATGGTGTTGGTATAAACAATAAAAAAGCAAGCCCTGAGCTATTAGAATTTATAAAAACTCAGAAATATAAAAAATTTAAAGAAGAGAAATTTAAATTAATTAAAAAACTATTAGATTATGGACAGGACCCGAAAGATTATTCTACTTTAAAATCTATTTTAAAAATTTTAAATGATAAAAAGGATTTAGATAATTTATTAAAGAATAGAACTCAAAAGGGATTAGCGCAATGAAGCAATTGGCAATAATCATATTTCTCATAACATCTTTATATTCACACGAAGCAAATTGTTTAAATATGTTTGCTGTGATCTTTGATAAAAATACGACCGATGAAAATACTGCTAAATGTATAGAATATTACATAGATGAGCTTGGGTGTGATGCTAATATAGTCCCAAGTTTCGCTAATGATGGCTCCAATTTACTAGATGCTGCTTATGAAAATAATAAGACTAAAACATTTGACTTACTTTTGAATAAAGATATTACGCCAGATAAATGGCTAACTGCAATTATAGCAACAGAATTCCTAGCCTTTTTTAGAGAAAATAGCGATGGCATAAAAGACAAAAAAGCAAGCCCTGAGCTATTAGAATTTATAAAAACACCGAAATATAAAGAATTTAAAGAAGAGAAATTTAAATTAATCAAAAAACTATTAGATCATGGACAAGATCCTTATCATTATGGTTATTTGAGAGTTATATTAAAGATAGTAGGAGATGAAAAAGATTTAGATAAGCTTTTGGAAAGTGAGAAAAGATGATGGATTTTTTTAACACTAGCAAAAAGAAACTTGATATAAAACATGATAATACAGAACTAAAAAATTTTAATGAAGAAAATAATAAATTTACTAACTCACAAAATGCTATTGATACCTTTACTTATCCTTTCTCAAAAATACCAATTATTGGAGAGATTTTTAAAGGAAATGCAGATGCTGCCAAAAATTATATAGATAAAGATGCCAATCTTAAAGAAAAAATAAATAAAGAAGCTGAACGTGGTGGAATAGAAGAAGAAGTTAATAGATTTTATAATATCAAAGAACCAGAGAAAAAATACTTTAAAAAACTTAGAGAAGAAGAAAACGAAAAAAGATTGAAAGAGCAACAAATGGACAAAAATTTAACATCACCAACATCATCACTGACTAAGCCTGTCATGCTAGCATCTGGCAACTCAGTAGCAACAGATGGCTTTGTGGACTACGGCGTATCTAATGATACCTTCTCAACTCTTCAGATAGCAAACGAGTCCAACGATAAATTTATCGTTACACGTGCAAATATTTATGAAAATTTAGAAAGTATATTTAGCATAGAGTGCTTTGCCTATATAAATTTGGTGAAAAACCCGCTTTATGAAAATTTAGACACCATCTACAATAACGATAAAAGTTACTCAAGCATATATAAATATCTTGATAAAAGTATAAAGCTAAGCATAAAAAGGCCGTCTTCAACAAATAAAAACATCGTTCCAGATGGTAGCTCAAACGATATGTGCTTTAGCGGAATAGTAAGCGATGTAGAGTATCTTGGCGTAGATGATGAGACTAGTACAAATATAGATAAAAAATACTTCTTTAAATTTAAGCTAACTTCGCCACTATATAGACTAAGCATAAATAGAGCAAACAGAATTTATACAGACCAGAGCATTTTAGAAATAGTAAAAGATATTTTAGCTTTTAATAAGCAAAGACTAACCAAAGAGCTAGACTTCTCAAATATCAAAAATAACTACAACAAAAGAGAATTTATAGCCCAGTACAATGAGAGCGACCTAGCTTTCATAACAAGGCTTTGCCATGATAGTGGTATATATTTTTACGAAGATAATGAAAAAATTTATTTTCATGATACATTTATACTAGCTTATAACAATCAAAATGAAAATTTTACTTCAAGCGATACAAGCAGTGGCAAGGAAGCTAGAAAAGTAAGCTTTAATGTAAATTTGAATAATAATCTAGCAACCGAGCATATAAATAAAATAACAAAGAGCGAAACGCTAAAAGCAAATAGCTTTACGCACTCTTTTCAAAATACAGCTTATCCAAATGTGCTAGAGAGTAAAAATGAAAAGATATTTGACGAACAGGTAAATATCTATGATAAGCATATAAATTTAGATGAGTATTCATTTAGTGACACCAGTTTGCTTGAAGTTAGCACCTATCTTAAAAAACTAAGAAGCGATATGCTTTTAAAAGAATTTACCGCTAGCTCAAATGTATTTGCACTAAATTTAAATGATAATATTTCGGTAGCCATTGATGCTAGCAAGAGTGAATATGAGTTTAAAATAATAGCTTTAAAGCATACTTATATCGATGAGAGCGTTTTAGAAAATACTTTAAATTTAGGCGATAATGTCCCATTTAAAGATAAAAAATTTATAAGCTCATACACAAACGAGATAAGCATCATTCCAAGTAGTGTGAAATTTGTCCCAAGCTACAAACAAAAACCAAAAGCACCAGATATCACGCTAGGTCTTGTAGTCGGTCAAGATGGACTAAACAGCCAAAATAACACGATCCATACTGATAGCTATGGTAGGGTAAAGGTGAGGTTAAATGCTTTTAGTACGCAAGAGATAATCGATAAAGACGATGCCATCAACGCAAGCTATCATAAGAGTGCTTATCTAAGAGTGATAACGCCTATTGCTAGCAATAGCTCAGGATTTTTTGCCATACCAAGGATCGGCGATGAGGTTATCATCTCGTTTTTACAAAACGATATAGACAACCCAGTAGTAAGTGGTAGCCTATATAATGCTTCAAATACGCCACTTGTAAATGTGGATAGTAACTATCACCAAACATCTCTTAGCTCAAAAACAATTGGTGCAAATGAGACCGGTATAAACGAGATCACTTTATCAAATTTAAAAAATAAAGAGCAAATTTATGTAAAAGCAGAAAAGGACTATGACGAGCTTGTAAATAACGACTTTTCTCAAACAATACTAAATGACAAAAGCTCACAAGTGCATGGAAGTTATACTGAACGAGTAAAAAAAGCTCACATCCAGACTATAGATCTTGCTAAAAACGTAAATGTCGGAGGCGAGTATCTAACAACAGTTGGACTTTCAAAAGATACAGTAGTGGGCGTCTCAAATACTCTAAACGTAGCTGTTGATAACAATACAAGAGTAGGTCAAGATAGTCATGAATTTGTAGGACATGATAAATTTGTAGAAGTAAAATCAAATCTTAATACGACCATACATAATGATGAGTTAAAAGAGGTAAAAGGCACAAAAGAGCAAAATATAGATGGTGGCTATAAGCTAAATTCACAAAAAGGCATAAATGAATTTAGTAACGAGCATATTGTGCTTCAGGCAAATAGCTACATTGATGTAAATGCTAAGTCAAATTTTACAACAAAAACAGCTGCCCAGCATACTGAGATTGCTGATTCAAAATTTAGCAATATAGAGACGACTTATGAGGTAAATGCCAAAGATAAGATAATCCATCAAGTAGGTAGCACAAAAGTAACGATAGAAGGATCAAGCGTCGTGATAGAAGTAGCTGGCGTAAAGGCGATATTTGATAGTAGAGGGTTAAGAGTTATTGGCGGAGATATAAAGGCTTTATAAGATCATATTTAAAGACTTACTTTGTATTTTAGTAGGTCTTTAAATTTTTAAATAAAATCAATTTCTACTAAAACTAAAGCTAAGAATTTTAAAGGCAAAGGCTAAATTTTAGGGCTACGATAAAAGCTAGCCATACAAATTTTTCAACATTGTACCCCAGTACAATAGACAAGCCCTTCTAAAATTTATATAATTCATTCAAAATTTCAAATACTATAAACAAT
>NZ_PIRM01000010.1 GCF_003049735.1 Campylobacter concisus
GCTCTTTGTAAGTAATTATCCTTTCTTTGCAAGAGAATTATCCGCTCTTTGTAAGTAATTATCCTTTCTTTGCAAGAGAATTATCCTATATATTATTATAAAGTATAATTAAAGACATTAATAGTATAATTTTATTCTTAAACCACAAAAAAGAGCGTTATGAAAAATCGCAATATAATCGTTCATAGTGATAAAATAACAAAGGGTAGAAGTAAGCTTAATCTCTCTGAAATGAAGGTTTTTTTGGCCACTATTACTACGATCGATGCCAAAAATGACGATGAATTTAAAGAAATTACACTTGATAGGCAAGATTTTTGTGAAGATACTAATTTAGATTTTAGAACTGTAAAATCGGTTTGTAGAACACTTTTGAAGCAGGTCTATGAGATAGAAACCGAAAAGGTCTGGGAAGCATACCCTATTTATCAAGTTTTTAAATACGACAAGGATACAGGAGAAATCAAATTTAAATTTAATGACTATATGCGCCCATATTTATTAAAAATAGTTGAAAGTTTTACAAAATACCAAATTAAAAATATTATCAATATGACTTCTAAATATTCAATAAGGATATATCAAATTCTAAAAGATCTGAGAAATATAACAAGGCAAAAAGAATTTGAATTAGAAGAGTTTTGCGATTGGCTAGAAGTCCCAAAAAACAAAAGGCGTTGGGGAAATTTACAGTTTGATATTTTAGAGTTGGCCAAAAAGGAAATAAATGAACTGACCGACATTAAAATACTAGGCATATATCCTGAACGCAAAAAAGGAAAAAAAGTCTTATCGTTTAGTATAAAATTTATCACCTCTGAGGAATTAGACAACCTAAAACAGCTTGGTGGAGATGAAAGCTATTTAACTAATGCTGGACTAAGAGAGATCGAGATTTTTGATAGAAAGCTAGTTAGCTTTAACGATAAATATGTGATGATTGATAGCAATATAAGGAGAATTCTATCTACAAGCTCCGATGAAGGAAAAATTAGGGTTCTTTTTTCAAAAACAGGAACAGATATAAATTTCTTTTGGTTTAATGCAATTAAAGACCTTGAAATAGCTGTTAAAAATGCAGAGACTATAAAAGATACAGAACCTACACTTTTTGATATTAATTAATCTATAACTATGTTATATATGTTAATACAATATATAACATATATAACATATTATCTAAAAATACTTGTATCTATATTAAATCTAGCTTTGACAACTCCAATAATATTTAACTGAATTTGTTCTTGTGGCTCAATGATGATATCTTGATAAAAGCTATTTAGTGATGTTAGTTTAATTATCTTTTGTATTGGATCAAATAAATATTTTTTTACATATAAACTATCTTCCAAGATGGCAATTACAATATCTCCATTTTTTACAGTTTCATTTCTATCTACTAAAATCATATCATTATCTTTTATAAAAGGCTCCATGCTATCACCCATAGCTCTTATAACGTCATATTCTCTTACAGGAACCTGCAATATTTCTTTTAAAAATTGTGCGCTTATGGGTATTTTTTTGGCTATTGTGTCATCGTTATATGATCCATATCCAGCACTTGCTCTAACATTATCATAAAAATTAAGATAGATTGTTTTAGTTTCGATATCTCTTGCAAGCCTACTTATGTTGTATCCTACCATCGAGCTTTTGGTATTTAAATTAAAGTAGTTAAGTGGAAGACCGAAACGTGCAGTTATTGCGTGTAGTATAATCTCTCTAGGTTCAATGTCGCCATATTCATAACTTTGTAATGCTCCATACGAGACACCAATGGCTCTAGCAAATTCTTTTTGACTCATACCTTGGCTTTTTCTTAACTCTCTTATTTTATCACCTATTTTTTGAGTAATCATAAATATACACCTATTTTTTGAGTTAATATCTTGACTAATACACATTATTGGAGTATAATGTCAATAACAATTTAGGTATTATATCTTAAAAATACATAAATATCAAGTTTCTTATGTATTTGGCATGTGTTTTATCTAGATTGGAACATAAAAAATAAGGAGGACAGCATGTAAAATATTTAATATAAATTGGATATTAAAAACACACTGTCAGATAATTAAAGCGATCCAATTATAGTGTGCTGCAAATTAATATTCAATTAAAATCATTCATATCTTACTCATTGTTTTTAGGAGGAAAAAATGAAAAAGATAGTTTTTCTTGTTTTAGTTGTGCTGAACATAATTGGTTGTAGCACCTTAATAAGTGTTGGAGATAATAACTACAACACACATACTATAAAAAAGGATTTAAAATGAAAATTTTTACAATATTAAGAAATATTTCAGTAATGGTGGCTTTAAGCTCTCAGGCTTTTGGATATGTGGCTATGCCAGGAGAACCAAACATAAATAATGCAAGAGATGCACTTGTGCCAATTTCAAGTGGTAGTTCTAGACTTTTTACAATCTTGGTTAATAAAAGCCAAAATGATCCAACTCTAGATTTTGAAAATGCTTCTAAACTAGCAGATGATGATTATTTATGTATAAGTGGTGATAAAAAAGTTAAATGCAATGCTTTAACATATTATGAGACTACTTTATGGTCATCGAATAGTGTAGCCGCCAAGATAGAGCTTAATAGTAATATTCTTGAAAATCTAAAAAAAGATAATAAGAAAATTGTTTTTTTAAATAGGATTAATCATGGACGAGCTGGAGATCCCTTAAGAAATGATAAGCCATTTATGAAAGTGTATATTGATAAAAATGGTTATTTAAATGCTGAGTTTACAAGATTGACTGGTGGACTTAGCCAAGCAAGAACAAGTGAACCAATTCCAACAGATGAACCAGTATATATTCAAGCCAATGAAATGGGTGAAGTATATGAAGTTGGTTGGAAAGGGTTAGTCAGCAATAAAACTTCTTTCGGTAAAAATGGCCATCAAGTATCGCCTATAGATAGTGATCAAAATGCAAATCCAAAACCTTGGGTTGAGCTAGGATTAGACAGCAATGAACAAGATGATCTAGATATGAATGATGTTTATAACGGTGCAAAAGTACATAGCCTTTTAAACGTTAAAGACTACTTTTGGAGTTATAAGGTTGATATGTTTTCTTATATAAATAAAAATACTACAACCATGCCAGTTCATCAAAATAATACGCAATTGAACCTGGATATGAATCTAGTTTATAAGATATTAAACGATCTAAGGAATCCTGATCAGAATGACTCTAACCTGAATTTTAAAAACGATACATTACGTGTTTATAGCGTTCCTGGTACAGGAATTGTTGCTGATATCAGAGAAAAACAGTAATTCTTACAGCGAGAGCCATTTTGGCTCTCCAGCTCCCATACTACTAAACATTTTTTATATTTGCCGATATAAGCTATATATTTTAAAAGGATTTAAAATGAATGTATCACCAAATTTAGAGCCCATAAATATAAATTTACCCAAAGATATGATCTATTCAAGGGTCCTTCTTGGCGTAGATAGAGTGCAAACTTTAGACAACACAAATTTAAAGTCTGAGCTTAAAGACATCGCTACTAAGCTTATCTCAAATAGCACTTACTCTATCATCCAAAGCGCCAGCACCAGTGGTGTGAAATCAGACTACTCTAAAACAGATATTGGGCTAAATCAAGCTTTTTCTTATAGAGATATCCAGAGAAGAAACTGGAGCAAAGAAGACTTTGAGAACAAGTATCTCTTTGGCGAAGATGCCTCAGCACTAAGGAAAGTGGATCAAACTAGCACCTATTTTTCATCTATAAATTCAAAAACTCCCATTAAGCCCATCGCGGCAGCAGATACTAAATTTACAAATTTAAATGACTACGCCTATGAAAAAACGATAAAAACTTCACGAGGTGACGTAGAGGTCTTTTTGGATCTTTATGACGATAATGACAAACTAGGCATAGGCAAGCTAGACGCAAATGGATTTTTATTTAACTTTGATAGCAACAAGGATGGAGTGATAAATTCTGGCGATAAATACTTTGATAAGCTAAAAGTTAGAGGCTACGACAAAGACGGTAATGAGAAAATTTTTAAACTAAGCGAAGTTACGAGCGAGATAAACCTGAACGACTTTATCAAAAAGGATATTAGAAATTTAAGCTACGAGGCTATGGACTTTGCTAGCAAAAATACGGTTGATTATAGAGTTAGTTTAAACAACTCAAACCCTTATACTCTATTTTCAGCCGAGTATCGCTACCAAAAGATAGGCAAAGAAGAGACTAATAAATTTTTCAAAGACCATGCAGACCAAGACGGCTGGGTAGATCTTAGGGATAATAAGATATTTAACGAAGAGAGTGGCTTAAACAATTTTGCCTATGAGAAAGTTGGCTTTGACGGCAAGAAAAAGCTTAGTGAGTTTAACCCTATCATAAAACCTGCTGGATCTAAACAAGACGAGAGTTTTTCATACGCAGGCTATCAAAAAGATAGCTTTATGAAATTTTATAACGACTACCAAAAAGAGTCTAGCGCTCACAGTAAAGATGTAGAGTGGATAAGCAAAAATTTAAAAGAGCAAGATGTAGAAGACGCAGATGATCTCATCTCAAAGCTAAAAACCACAAAGTCATCTTATATGATCGCTATGGAGAGTGAGTTTGAAAAAGCAACTGGGCTTGAGTTTAGCCTAGAAAATTTAGAAAGAGTAAAGCATGCTTTTGAGAGTGATACGAGTAAGGCAGCAGCTGCTCTAAAGGACACGGACAGCGTAATAGCTATGAAGCTAAACAAAAATGGCACAATCACGCTTAAATTTGATAGTGGAAGAGAGCTAGAGGTAAAAGAAATTTATAGCGACACTGGTAAGCTAATAAGCAAAGATGACAAAGATAGTAAAAGAGCAAGTATAAATTTAGATGCTAAGAGCATGAATGATATAGAGTTAAATAGACTTGACTTTAAGGATATAGGCATAAAGCAAGATGAGAAGATATCTAGCCTAAAAGAGCTTGGAGCAAAGCTCGTTAAAAACCTCTCTGATAAATTTACAAATAAATTCCTAATCGGACTTGAAAACGGCAAAAGCATCACCACTAAAGAAATTTACAACATTACCTACCTTGAAAACGACCTCAAATTTAAAGAACTATCTAGTAAAGATAGGCTTTATAAAAAGGTAGATACGAGAGTGTGAAAGCATAAGATAACCGTTTTATTTATAGTATATGTTTTGTATTATATTAACATAATTATCATATAATATGTTATTAACATACTATATGATAAAAAGGATTAATATGAATTTAGCAGTTTTACAACTAAAGGGTGGGGTTGGAAAGACGCCGCTTAGTTTTAGTTTGGCAAAAGATCTTGGACTAAAATGGCAAAGCAATGATGACTCTGTAGTGCCACAGTTTTACAAAGATGGCAAAATATTAGATAAGTGCATTTTTGAACCAAATACTATGTATGACTTTGGAGGATTTGCCTCGGCTGGAGTGCTAGAGATACTAAAACATTGTAGTATTGTTATTGTTCCCATTACTTCTAACCCAAATTCCATTAAAAGAGCAGCAAGCACCATATCACAGATCAAACCTCTTGGCTGCAAAACACTAGGTCTTATAACAGATGTCTCTTCTCAAAAAGAGCTAGAAGAAACAGTAGCAATGATAAAAGCTGCTAACATAGCTTGCACAAAATTTCTTATTTTAAAAAGCTCTAAAATATTTGAAAATGCTATGACAACTGGACTAAGTTTTTTAGAGCTATACAATGAAAGCAATCTCTCAAAAAGACAATATCAGTCATTTATAGATATGTATCAAAAAGTCGTTAATTACATAAAGGATAATAAATAATGGCAAAATTGAATTTAGATCTTACAGAGATAGAGCTAAACGAACTAAGCACGGCAAGCTTTCAAGAACAAGACGAAAAGCAAGAAACTAAAAAAACTGGCGGCAGACCAAAAAGTGCCAATCCTGCCGACAAAAGAACGACAATGTTTTTGTCTAGTGAAGAGCTGGATTTTTTAGACGAAATGGGACATATAACCAGAACAAATAGAACCCAATATCTAAGATCGATCATCAGAGAAAAAATGGAAGATTTTAAAAGTAAAAAAGCAATAAATATGCTAAAATAAAACAATTTTTTAACAAGGAGTTTAAATGGAAAAGCTATTTAAAGTTGCACTAGCTAGTGCTTTAATGTTAAGTGGTGCCTTTGCAAATGATTTGCTTTCTAAAGCTACAAATGGGGCCGCAGATAATAATTCAGTTGGTGTGAAAACACTAAATAGCTTGGATCTAGAGCAAGTTAATGGTGGGTATAGCATAAAAATTCATAATCTTTCAAAAACACAAAATTTTTCTCAAGCCGTAGCACTTGTTAATTTTTCTCCATATGAACGAGACAACAAGGTATCTTGTGGGCTTAACATGCCAGATGGTTGTTCTGGTGGATACTATGCTAAAAGTAATTTTCAAGAAGTTATGAATCAAGTTAATTATAGCAATGATGAATACTTAGGTGTTGTAGCAACAAAGGTGAATAAGCCTTATGGCTTTGGTAGCATTCCACAATATTCTTACTCTGTTGCAGCCTTTAAAAATGTAAATGGCCAACTTATGAGACTAAAAACCATAACAAACAAACCATATATAGCAAACGAACTAATAAATTCAAAAGCTGTTAGAAATCAACTAACTATGAGCCTTGGCTTTTAATTGAGATTGCAACCCTAGTTTTAACTAGGGTTTTATTTAAGAAGGATTTGAAAATGTTAAATGGACTTAACAACAACACATATACACAAAGCTATAAAACAAGCATAAATTCTAAGCAAGCGGCAAGTCTTAGCACAGCCACCAACCAAACGAGCTCTTTAGTTTTAGGCTACAAGGTAGATAAGGATGGCTACTTTACAGATGAGTTTAATAAACAAGCTGGCATACCAAGTGATTATAAAATTCACTCAAGCACGCTGGAGTCGTTAGTAAGGATAGAGACGCAGTCTGACTATATGAAAAGGACTTTTGATAGCATCGACATACTAAAAACCGTAAATAATGCCTACAAAATCCTCTCCCAAATAGTTGGCGAAGACACGCTAAATTCAAAAGATAGCTTTAGCTTAGATGAGATAAGAAATTTCCCTCAAGGCTTTTCTTATAACCGCCAAAGTATGCAAGTAACCAAGATCCATAACTCCATTCATGAATTTGGCTCGGCTGCGGCTGATTTTAACGGCAAAGAGTCAAATAAGCAGATGATAAGCACGCTTTTTTTCAACCCAAGCTTTAAAGGAGGAGACGGCAGACAGCCACTAAAGCCAACAACAGATATCTTTAACAACAACAATGGCGGCAAGGAGAGTGTGGGAAGTGGTGTATTTATGGATCCGCATGGAGAGAAATACACTAATAAAGATGGCTCAATAACTAAAGGCGGACTTATAGCAGCCGTTATAAACAACAACCTTGATGTAAGAGAGGGCGAGACAACAGCACAAGGCAAAAGAGAAGGCTATGATAAGAGCATAGATAGTAAAGAATTTAATAGAGCTTTTGAGCTGTTTGAACTTATGGGCGAGATGAAATTTGGACCTGGCTTTATAAATGCTACTGATAATGACATAGCTGGCATGCCTAAATATATGCAAGACTACATCAGATCTAAAAGAGACTTTGTCTATATCGACTTAGAAAGTGGCTTTGTGAGCACTCCTGAAGATAGACGTAGGGGATATGAAGAAGACGAACTATCATTTAAAAAGATGATGGAGCATAATCTAAAAATGCTAAAGCTACTCTTTGGTGAGATAGACAAAGATGGTAAAAAGAGCAAGGACTTTATGGATAGCTTTTTGAAATTTAGCATGCCACCTTTAAATTTAGTAAAAGAGCTAAATGAAAACCCAGCTGGAAAATACCTAGTAGATATGCTTGGTATAAAAAGAGATGTTGATATAAAGGCATAGTAGTAGAAATTAGTTATCTTTTTTAAGTTTTCTCTATTTAAAAACAAATTTTTGCCGATTTCTTAAGTGATTTTTCTACTTTAAGCAATAGAAAGCTTAAGATGATCGTTTTGTATATGTAGAGATGCGGCAAAATAGGCGTTTGTTAAAAGTTGTATTGAAAAGTAAGATTTTCATAGGTAGGTTTTAAAAGATAATAATTGATATCAATTAAAACTAAATTAGTGCTATAATTCATATAAAACTTTTTACAGGAGGAAGTTATGTTTAAAGTTCTTAAAATAGCCATACTTGGCGGAATTTTAGTTGCAGGTGCTAATGCTGAAGATTTTCTGGCAAAGGTTACAGCTGGTGCTTTGAGTGACATCTCTAGTAATGTTAAAAAACTAGATGCCACCGATATGAATGAGGTTAAAGGAGGCTTGGAATTTAAAGGACCTTGGCAATTTTCATATAATGAATCTGGGGCATATGCTATCATAGAAAATGGCAAAGACGGTGACTACATAAAATCACAATATAGACAGGGATTAGGCGCTTATGATATGCCTGGCTATTATCTTGCATACACTGTCAAAAGAGAGATAAAATCTAGTCGTTATGGTAGATATCCTTTATTTACTTACAGCGCTGCGGCTTATAATGAGAAAACTAGAGAATTTCATAAGATTTCTAGTAGTTTTGTCCTAAACAACAATGCAGTTGTAAGACAGCTAAGAGATAATTTTAAAAGGCAAATGGAATCTGACCTAGGTGGTTGGTAAAATTTAAGTAGCCTACAAGTTTAAATTTGTAGGCTCCCATATATTTTCAAAGGAGCTGAAATGATAACTAGCATAAACGGACTTAGCAACACACCGATACAAGAAACCACTATCCAAAAAGGAAATGCAACAGAAAATATAGCCAAAAAAGGCAAGCAAGACAAAAACGCTACCGAAGAAAAATTTGATTACTCAAAGTATATGTTTAGACCCTGGACTGATAATGTAAAAGAATTTATTGATATAGACCAAAGTAAAGAGGGCTGGATAACAGATACTATAAATCGAATAGATAATATGCTGTCTGATTACCCCATGAAAGAAAGAAGAGCTTTAGCATCAAAATATCCTCCAGAAACTATGGAAGAATTTAGAATTGGAGAGTTACAAAGCTATATGGATTGGCTACTTACAAACTCTGTTGATGGCAAGCCAACAATAAATGGCTTTATGATTGGTCTTGGCACAGCAGAAGAGGAGGCAGAACTAGAAGCTTTTGTAAAATCATTTCCAGAAGGCACTATGATGAGTAATGATGGTGCTGCTTTGTTTGTTAGAGCTGATCTAAGTATAGAAGAGTTTAAAAAGCTTTATAAAGAAGACGTAGAAAAAACTACAAAAGAACATAAAGAATTTCTGGCCAAACTACACAAAGAAGAACAAGAATATAATGCAAATTTTGCCAAAGAGCAAAGTGAGAAGAAATTTAAACCTATGCAGGTTAAGAAGAAGTATGAGACCTATGATATAAACAAGGATCAGAAATTTCTCTTTGCAAGAGAGCTTTTAAAATTTAAAGAAAAAAGAGGTATAGACGTCTTAGAGCTTATGCAAAAGATAGATAAGAAGCAAATTTTAAATAAGATGGCTTAATGGATAAAAACTAGAGTTTATCAAATAGTGCTTTATTGTCTATAGGTAAGTCTAGTTTATATTCTCTATGTATATCGTTCTTTGGACCAAGGATTAAGACATAGCCCCCTTGCTTATGTTTATCCCATATATTATAAAACTGATCCTTTGAGCTTATATATTTGCCGTAGCTTGGATCAAGGATAGTTATAAAATCGCCTTCATGATTTATCACAACCACAAAATGGGGAAAACGAGGATCATCCTCTATCTTTACCAGGACTGGCAAGTTTATCTTTTCAAAAGTAGCACGATCAAGCTGATAACCCTCAGAGTCATAGGATAGCTTAGCAGCAGCTTGCTTTAACTGCAAAAAACTCACCATATCGGTATTTAGTTTTTTATCGCCTTTATCCATCTGCTCTAGCACGTCTTTTTCTGTTAGAATTTTAAAATCAAGCGTATTAATGAGTGTTGCTAATGATGCTGCACCACAAGACTCTTCATAGTTTTGCCTAATTACATCTTGATTTCTTAGCTCCTCGTATGATCTAACAGCAAAACCAGCATAAAGTGGCAAAGATGCCACCGCTGCACAAAAAAGTAGTTTTAGAATTTTTGCCAAATGCTAATACCAAATATGCTATCAGGTGCTGCACTAGAGCCACCCATACTAGCAGATATAGAAATAGAAGTGTCATTACTAAAACTATAAGTAGATCCTACACTATACGTTGGGATAGATCTAAGATTTGTAGTTTTTCTATCATTTATTTTATTTGCTGTTTGAAATCTCTGCTCGATGCCAAGATCAAGTGTGATCTTTGGGCTTAAAACAATAGACAAATCTCCACCAAAGAACACAGTATTGCCATAGTTTAGCTTCGCAAAGTCGAATTTTCTATCTGCGTTGTAGCCAAATCCAGTATATATGCTATAAATTACTGGATCAGAATATCCTTTTAGGCTGCCTTTTATTGAATAAGACTTAAAGCTAAAATTTTTACTCTGTCTAAGCGCACTCTCTCTTTGATAAAGTGCTGTCTGAAGAGTAAGCATAGGCACTAGCTCACCAATTCTATCTCCTCTATAATTTAAGCCTAGCCATACAGAATCAAACTGAGTTTTGCTCTCACTTTTTGGCTCAAGAGTAAAATAATCCATATACTCACTTCTCTTGTAACTTCCACTAAAAGACGTTAAAACATCTAATTTTGAAGTAAGAGCATACATAAGCGTCTGGGTAAGGGTTAGCTGTTTTGTGTCATCCCAAACAACTGGATCACCATTTATTACAAGATTTGG
The DNA here is from genome assembly GCF_003049735.1 of Campylobacter concisus. NCBI lineage: Bacteria > Pseudomonadati > Campylobacterota > Epsilonproteobacteria > Campylobacterales > Campylobacteraceae > Campylobacter > Campylobacter concisus. The sequence goes on from NZ_PIRM01000010.1 coordinate 10,862, forward strand.
AGTGCTTGTGTATACGTTAGGATTGCCGCTGCTAAGCAAAGACAAATTTGTAACACTTCTTAATCCAACCTGCTGTTTATAAAGGCTATCTATCGTGATAGGATCTGATGCTAATGCAAGAGTAGTGAGTAGTGAAGCTAGAAGTAATGATTGTTTCAAATTTAGTCCTTTATGCGATTTTATCTACTTTTGTCTTTGCAATTTTTTCTAAAATCTCAAATATATTTTTGCCATTATCAAATTCAGTTTTTATAAATTTATAAAATTCTTTAAATTTTTCATCGGCTTGTATATCATAAGTTTTAGATTTTTTGGTTATTTGTATGGGTTTAAATTTTTTTTCTTTTATCTCGTCTTTATCCCTTTGAATTTCAATCTCGTTCACAACATTCATTGTTTCTTTTGCAAGATCTTCATCAAGCTCTACCCCAAATCGCTTCTCAAGAGCAAATTTGGCCCATTTGCCCTTAAACTCATCAATACTCATATCACTATCAAGCAATTCAGCTGTTTTACTTCCGCCGTAAGATATAAAAGAAAGGATATTTTTATTAGCAAATTGATCTATAAAATCATCAACACTAAGTTTTTCACTATTTAATGTATCTTTTTTAAATATCCCTTTTGGTTCAAATGCTGGGTTTTTCTCAAGTCCCAATACTCCACTATCATCTATAAATTTTTTAAGCTCCCTTATATCTTCTTTTGAGATAGTATTATCATACCCCATAAGTTTACCAATAATGCTTACTTTTGCTTCTTTACCATTTGTAAAACCCGTAAGTGGATAAGCATTTCTATCATACACCTTTGCTCTATTTGCATCATCAAGCTTTAAATAATCAGATGCCTTCAATTCACCTACTTTATCATTATAAATCTCATTAATGTTTTGAAATTTAAATCCCATCGCTCTAGCGATATTTTCATTGGAAAGATCAAAAAGAGGTGACGACAGATTAGAAATTTGCATCATAAATATCCTAGTAAATTTTTAATCCGCCAAGTTGTTTTTCTAAATTCAATTGCGTATGATCTCTAAGTTCTTTTACTATTGGATTTTCTAAATTTGCACTTGAGCTTATCGGATGTATGGTTGCATCTTTTAAATTATATGCTGCTGTTTGATACGTAAAATATGTATATTTTTTTCCAAGATTTGAAACACCTATATTTCTTTTAACAATAAAAGCTAAAAGAAATCCTTCTGATAATTTATACTCACCTAGCGCTTGAGCATATTGAAGTAATCTCATTTTATTTTTTTCATAGTGACTAAAAGTTGCATCATTCTCATAACACTTATTTTCATTATATCCACATAGCCCTCTTGTAGCATCAGGATACAAATAAAGTAGTTTCTTGCTTTCCTCATCTCTATAAGCACCTAATTCAAAAGCATCATTTGGTATTGCTATTGTAATACCTATATTCAAACGTTCAATTACATCTGAATACACTAAGTATCCACCCTTAACATTTTTCATTTCATTATTGTTTAGGGTTTTTACGTCACCTTGACTAATAGCTCCATTTGTAGCTAAGTCTAATAGATCTTTTGCGTTTGAGCTGGTAAGCAGTAAAACACTTAATAGTGTGGTTTTAAAAAGACTTCTCATTTTAATTCCTTTAATAATTTGGATTTTTGTAAGTTAATATCGACTTTTTAACAATTTTATTTATATCTTTATCCATCAAATGCTTTAAAATTTAAAAAAAATCTGGTGTCTTTTTGCCACTCTTATGCCAAAAATAAGCAACTACGAAGCTTACAAGCAATACCAATGGCACTACTAAACTAATATCATTCATTATTTAATTCCTTATCTAGTTCATCAATCTTTTGCGTCAGGTCACTAAATTTTAATAAATTCATCCCAACTCCAAATCCGAACACAAAAATCAAAATCAGTGAAATTATAACCAAAAAATCAACATTATTATAATGAGAAGATATAAAAGCCCAACATCCAGCTATCCCAGCAGAAAATACTAAAAGTTTGCTTTTTACTATATCAATCTTTTTGGATAATAACTCAATCTTTAATTTTATCTTTTCCAAAAATTTTCCTTTTTGTGTGAGATTATACCATAGTCTAAATATTATTTGCAATCTATTCTAGTTATGCTATAATGCTTCATAATAAAATGCTGGGCGAGCATACCCCTTGTATATACAAAATCCTGACGGTTTTGTATATACTGCGGGTGCTCGTAAGGGGGCAAATCCCCCTTAACCCCCTTTGTAAAGAGCTGTTTAGGAGTAGTAAAAATGAGTAGATTTCAGTATCTTAATCTTGCTATATTTTTTGGATTAGGATTCTTTTTGTATGGATTTATTTTTGCGAAGTATCACTACAAATTTACGATTTTTTTTGGGTTTTTAGGTCTATTTTGGGGTGGCTTAGTGGCATTTCTTATTCTAATGGCATGGAATGATGATGAAAGAGAATAAAACAATAACCAAAATTTTAAGATTAACACCTAGCGAAAATGAAAAAATTCAAGACAAGCTTGATAAATTAGGTGGGGTTACATTTTCAAAATTTGCTATAAATTCGATGCTTTCGCGACCACTTACAAAGACACCAATTACTAAAGAACTAATCTTGGAGCTATCGAGACAAGGAAGTAACCTAAATCAGATAGCGAGGAGTTTAAATCAAAACAAGAGTCTTGATCGAGTGGCGCTCTCATTAATAAATCAATCACTGGAGCGCCTAAATGAACTATATGAGATATTGAGCGATGATAGTTAAATTTTTACCAACTAGAGACGGCGGCGGACTTGGCAGCGTAAATTATTTGCTCAATGAACGACAAGAACAAGGTACAGCACGAGTCTTAAAAGGCAATGAAGCACAGACTAGAGCTATTATAAGTCAAATTCACTACAAGCAAAAAACAACCTTTGGAGTGTTGTCGTTTGCAGAAAAAGCCAGTGACATAAGCAATGAAACAAAGCAAGAGATTATAAAAGACTTTGAACGACATCTACTCGGTGATTATATGAAAGATCGAGTAAATATTCTTTGGGTAGAGCATAGCGATAAAGATGGACGACTAGAGCTAAATTTTTTAATCCCTAAAATTGATCTAGTGAGTGGTAAAAGTTTTAACCCATACTATGATAAGCGTGATCGCACAAATATTAATTTATGGAAAAGAACTATCAACGATGAATATAATTTCATCAGCCCAGACGATCCAAAAAATCAGTATAACCAAAACCGTCACAAAGCTACGATAGAGCAGCACAACACAATTATAGAATTAGACAATCAATTAAAAGATCTTGTATCACAAGGATTAATAATAAATCGCACGCATCTAATAGAGCTTTTAAGCTCTAGTGGCTACGAAGTTACAAGGCAGCCAAAAAGTGGAATAAGTATCAAAATACCAAATCAAAAAAAACCATTTAGACTAAAAGGAGGCATCTACAGTGCAGAATTCACAGACCTTAAAGGACTTAGCGAACTCGGCGAAAGCCAATCAAGACGAATTCAACAATACGCTAATAGAGATACACAAGCAGAGTGTATCGCAAATAGAGCAAGACTTGAAAAATTCATATCGACACGAGATAAACGAAATCAAAAACGATATAAAGAACAGACTATCTCCGACAATATCGCAAATAGCGAACATAAGAAGCGAGATAATACAGCAAGTTACTCCAAGCTTAACGGAAAAAATATTCAATGGCTTGGTGTTATCAATCGCAATGATATCTCTATGCCTAGGATTTTTAGCGTGTTTCTGGCTCAATCGGACAGAAATACAATATTATCAATCAGAGAACGAGAGATTAAGAGAAGAGAACAAAGTGCTAAACGAGTGGCAAATTCCAGTGAATTATCGAACAGAACAAGCCAACAAAACAACTGGCAAAGCAGAGAGGTATCTAGTGTTGCCACCACAAACACTATCACAGATGAAGGACGGAACTCAATATTTACAACTGAATTATGGAGGTCTGTAAATGACGGCGTTAGAGACGGAATTATTGAACGAGGTAGAGAGATTGCAAGACGAAAATATAGAGCTGCAAGGAGCTTACGAGAATTTGCGCAAAGCGAGAACGTCTCTATATTACAGCGACTTAGCAGAGAAATACAAACAAGAGCTAGAGAATATATTATTAACACACAAGAACGAACTAGACAACTTAGACAAAGAGCAGAGCGAGATAGGGAATATCAAAATCGAATTAAATCAGCTCTTAGAGAATGGCAAGAACGAATATTTAATAGCGGAATATCACAAATTAGAGAACGATTACAAAGCTTTGCAAAACAATTATATCTTATTAGAAACAGAGTTATTGACAATCAAAGAGACACTAAACAAAAGCTTGGAGGATATGGAGAAGTTGTTTCAGGAAGCATACAACGAATTAACAACCAATATGGCGGAAAATTTAGAGAAAGCCTGGAAAAGCAAACTGCAGCAGCTATTACCACTTGTGGATATGAAATTGAACGAGAGCTAAAAAAGCCTGAAAGGCAAAGGATGGTAGAGCTAAAAAGATCAAAGGAGAGATCTCGCCATATTCAAATGGGTTTTTAGTTTTTCTTAAGATAGCTTTTGAATTTGATATAAAAATAAATTTGAAGAATTTGTAGGCTAAATTTATACCCTAAAATAGGGGCTTAGAATGCAATAATTATCCGCTCTTTGTAAGTAATTATCCTTTCTTTGCAAGAGAATTATCCGCTCTTTGTAAGTAATTATCCTTTCT
>NZ_PIRM01000011.1 GCF_003049735.1 Campylobacter concisus
TTTGCCACATTTCCTAGCTAGCTTCTTTTTATTCTCTATAAATTCAAATAGCCCAATGCTATTTAGCTTAGAGTGGATAGGCACTATCCTAGCAGAGTTTCTAGTCTTTAAAGTCTTGCTCTTACCAGTTTTTACATCTATTTTTGTATTTAAACTAAAGCATACTATGTTATATTTTTCGACTATGTCATCTGTGTTTAGCTGAATTATCTCATTTAGTCTCATGCCGGAGTAAGCTGCTATATGAGTCAGATATTTGGTATAAAACTAGCTGCGTAGCGTCTTTTGGTGCTTACGCAAGGTTTATTTTAATCCTAATAAGCCAAAAAAGATCTATCTAGTAAATGATCATATATCGTTTGGCTTGCTAAAAAATAACAAAATAAGAACTATATGATCAAGGACTTGATAAGGGGCTTTGGGGAAGAGCAAATAAAACAACAATCAAATATAGTAGAAGCCAAAGAGTAGAATATAAAGTCAGGTCATGATAGTTTGGGGAGGTAGGCAAGACAACCATCAGCAAAGTGTAAGGTCAAGTATCACCAAGAGTCTATATCTTTTTGATTGCTAGCATTACGGCAATATATTTGCTCTTTTCTTGTCACACACTAGTCTTTTATCCTTTAATATTTAGGAACATAATACCAATATATACAAACTTTACAAGACTCATATGACCATGATAGTATTAATACAAAAACCCAAACAGCCATAATGGTATCTTGCTTCCAACCCCTACTCCAATATCATCTGCTGCTATAAATGAATCTGGCATATCTTTTATCTGCTCAAAGCTCTTTTTTGCTCCGCCTACTTCAAAGATAAATTTATTACCAATCATAAAGTCGCCACCTTTGCCCGAGTAAATTTCAGTGATATTTCCAAGCTGATTGGCAAAAAATGTCTCTCTCACATTTCCTATATCAGGGCTATTTATATACATTAAATTTGTATTTTCAATGTAAATTTTATCCGCCTTATCCATATTTTTTATAGCTAGCTCATTTTTCATTAAAAGCCTTATAAGCCCGGCACTATCAAGCATAGCAAGATACTCTTTTAGGGTTCTATCGTCTCTTATATCAACAAGCGATTTTAGGCTCGAGTAGTTTGGCTGATATGGGACGTTCGTGCTTATAGCATGAGTTAATATCTTTAGCTTTCTTGCCGTATTGCCGTTTAAATTTGGATATATACTTAAAAGATCGCTATCTATCGTAGCTTCTATACTTTGTTTAAGGGTCTGATAAAAGGCGGTATCATTTGGCATATCATTATAGTACGGATAGTAACCCACCTTTAGATACTCTCTAAAAAGCTTAATAACTGCTAGATCTTTTTGTTTTAAAGTATTAATGATATCAACAGCCATCTCCTGATGGCTTGCGAGCAAATCTTTAAGCTCAACCGCTTCTAAATTTATACCATACCTTAGCCCTAGATACTCCCTAAAACTCATGCCGTTCATCTTATATACGATCGCTCTTCTGCTTAGATCATGAGAGCTTTTTAGTACTTCAAGAGCAGATGAACCAGTAGCTACTATATTTAACTCTTTAAAATTATCATAGGCAAATTTTAATACAGCAGATATATCTTTACTCTTATGAATTTCATCCAGATATAGATGTTTTCCGCCATTTAATACAAATTCTCTTATGATTGAGGTTATATCATTTGATATCTCTATGTCATCTAGGCTTAGGTAAAGACTATCTTTGTTTTTACTGGCAAGTTGAGCTAACGTAGTTGTTTTACCTATCCCTCTTTGTCCCAGGATAACGATAAGCCTATGAGATAAGTCTTTGGAGTCTATAAAATATCTTTTAAATTTATGGTTATTTAACCTTATAAGGTCATTGCTCTTTAAAAAAAGTTGATCTAGCATAGCATATCCCTTTATTATGTAATGCAATACAATTATATCATAAAAATATATGTAATAAAATACAGATAAGATTATTTTTTTAAGTAAAAGCACATTTTATTACAAATGACTATATACATTTTTTATGGAAGAAAGCAACCTTACTAATAGTGCTATTGGGTTCTTTTTAAAATTTAAGTTCCCTAATATTAAAGTATTACTTTTAATACCCACCTTTTTCTCATTGATAAAAAATTTATCTCTTTAACTAGATCCTTTAGAATTTAGTGAGTTGCCAGTTTTTGTAGGTTTTTGAAAACTTCAAGAGCCTATTCGTGAAAGCATATATGTGAAAAAAGATTGTCTCCTAGTTCATATACTCGCCCAAATATCTCAGCATTTTTGTTTTTTGCATGAGCTTAATATGGTAGCCACACCAGCTATACCGTTTTTAGACCCAATGCGCATATAATGGAATACGATTCGTTAAACGACAAATTAGCCAAGTTGCAAACGCAATTAACAAACAACACAAACTCTTTATCTCAAGAATTAGAGAATGTACAAATACAGTTAACAAACTTGCAGAAAGAATCCAAGAATCAGACATTTATTCAAGAGAAATTGTGACACAACTAGAGAATTTGAAGAAGTCGCTAGAAAGCATGTATTAAGTCGTATTCCCGAAGATATAAAAATAGACTCAAGTAAGATAAAAAGGAAGGATATCAAAGATATCTGGGCTGGTGGTGATATGGGAATGAGTTAATTGCCCAGATACTACCTGTGTGACATAACCTGTCGCTACCATATGCTAAATTTCCGTCGTATTTAAATCAAAGGAACAAAAATGCTAAGATATATTATAGGTGGAGTAGCGTTGGCAGCTACCGGATACGGACTTAAAAAATACATTGATAAATTTGATACGCACTTATCTCTAGGTGATCAAATTCAAAGTGACGCCAAAGATCCAGATATAAAAGACAAGCACGAAATGAATTTTAAAAGCTTTACCGACGATAATTCTTTAGTTGGCAAAGCTATGGACAAAGGTTATAAATTTAATGAAACCATTAATCGTCTTTTCATATCTTTAAAAATCTTGCAAGAAAAACTATCTGGTATAGAAAATTTGCCAGAGCTAAAATCTGCTTACGCGTCTATCAGTGGCGAGAAGATTTTAAAATTTAATGAGATAGACGGTAAAAATTTTAATGAATTTTTATATCTATTTATAGATACTAAAGAGGACTTGCAAATTTTGTACGACCTAAATTTGATGATTAATTACGCACTGGAATACATGATAGAAAGCAATATATCTAAACTAGACGCATCTCATAACAAGAAAGTGAGCGACTATGATAAATTTAGTGAAGAACAGCAAGAAATAGTCATCGAGTTGATTGAACTAAACAATCGCCTAGTAAAAGCGCTACGAGAGTTAAGAATGGCTACGCACATGAAGGAGATCGCAACTATTTTTAAAGATACGGCAACCGCATATAAAAGATATTATGATAAGAAATTTTTTAAGGAGGAAATTTATGAATAAGTTAGCACTAGCAGCCGTTATCGGCGCAGGAGTTTACGGAGCTAAAAAGTATTTACAAAACCACGAAAATAGACAAAGATTTTTCTATATGCTAGACGATTCTGTAAGATTTATAAAAAAGCTCGTAAAAAAAGGCTTTGAAAAAGACGACGCGGGTAATTTTTCGGTAGAGAGCAGAGAAGTATTTTACGCTTTTGAAGCGGAAAAAAGTAAAAGCTTTGAAATATTTTTCGAATTTCAAAAAGCATTATCCGAGATAAAAGACGTAAAAGCAAACGTATCGCCGCTTAGAGCGGCACCTTTTAAAGAGGATTATTTATATTTTAATGCAAGCGAGGCGAATTTAGAGCTTTTAAAGGATTTTACGCACACTTTATCGCAGGCGAATGAGCTTGTAAATTTTACCGTTATTAACGAAATAGCGACGTTAAACGACGATTTTAACTCGTTAAACGATACCCAAATGCAGTTTTTGTCGGAGCTTATAAATTTAAATAATCTAGTAGTAAACGCTATTTCTTGCGCAACTTTAACAAGTAACGGCGAAGAGATAAACGAACAAGCCAAAAGAGCCTTTCAAAGGCTAAAAATTAAACTAGGATAAGGAGCTAAAATGTGGAGAACGGTTTTAGATTTATCGTTTGGCTACGCTATGTATAAAATCATTAAATTTTTAGCATTAAATCTTTATTTGCCAGCGGTGAAAGAGGGCGTAAAAAGGGCTTATAAAAAGGCAAATTCGGACGACTAATTTTTAAGTTAGCCTTTGTTTAAAATGTATTAAAATAATAAAAATTTTAGGAAAAATGGAGATGAAAGATCAAGAGATTAGAACACAGGTTCTAGATACAAATGTCGTTAATGACGACAAAAACTCCCAAAAATCTACAAATAATGAAACCACATCAACCCCTACAAACGCAGGTATAGCCACCGGACTCACCGAAATAAGCGGTCGTTACGGAGAGGCTGCTAAAGAATTTCTAGTCGCCTTTGATGGCGTAGATAATGCTACGGGCAAGACTCTGCATAGAAGCCTTAAGGATATAGCAAACTACAAAATAAATCCTGAATTTGAGGAGCAAAATTTAAAGCAGCAAGCTGGATATTCGGCTGAAATTTCAAGCGTCGCAAAAAAAATGCGGAAAATATAATTAACAATAAACAAACAAGATATACTAGAACAGACGACATCGGTAGAGTAAATGACCAATTTGTAGACATTGTTGCTTTAGACGGTAGTGAGGCGATACAGATGAAAATGGTGGGAAATAATCCGCAAGGATGTCTAGATACGCTATCCAAGGCTGACTATGAAAAATATTTATATAGCAATAAGGTTTCTAGTATAGAAATTCCAAAAGAGTATTTTGCTGATGTGAAGATCTTGTGTGATAGTAAAATACAGAACCTAACCGAGCAAATCCAAATCATGCAAGAAAAGGGCGTAAGCCCTGAAGCTATAGAAAAAGCCAAAAAACAGCTAGAAAAATATAAGCTCATAAAAGAAAAAATTTCAGAATCAGAGCTAACCATCGGTGAGGTTCTTGAGGCTAGACAAAGTCCTGAAAAATACACCAGGGAACAAATGATAGGAATTTCTCATAGAGCTGGCCTACAAGGAGCTGCTTTTGGTGCAGGTATAGGTGGTGCAGTCTCATTAGTAAAAAATCTATTTGCCGTATATAAAGACGAAAAAGAATTAAAAGAGGCTTTAAAAGATACTAGCTTCGATACTCTAAAAGGAGGAATGATTGGATATGCAACCGCATTTAGCGGCTCGTTTATAAGCGCATTTATGCAAAATCACGAAAAAGTGCTCGTAAGGACGCTTGGCAAAAGCTCGCTGCCTTCTATGATAGTTACGGTAAGCGTCGAAACTACAAAGAGTTTTTATAGCTATTTTAAAGGCGATATAGATGCGGTACAGCTAGCTCAAAATTTAGGCGAAAAAGGCACTGGACTTGCAAATTCCGCGCTCTTTGCGGCTGCAACTCAGGCAATTATCCCTATTCCGGTAGTCGGAGCGTTGATCGGCGGTATGCTAGGCTATACGCTCAACTCCATATTTTATCAGGGCGTTATGGATTCGCTTAAAGAAGCAAAAAATCAAAGAATAGAGCGCATGAGGATAGAGGCTGAGTGTGAGTTTCTGCTTAGCGAAATTTTAAATTACAGAAAGGAAATGGAGGAAATCATAGAAAGATATTTTAGCGAACACCTTGGCTTTTTTAACGAGAGCTTTAATGGGCTCGATAGGGCTCTTGGACTAAATGATGCAAACGGAGTTATACTTGCGGCAAACGAGATTACTAGAAAACTCGGAAGTAAGACGCAGTTTGAAACGTTTGCCGAGTTTAAAACTTTTATGAATAGCGAAGAAAAATTTAATCTTTAAAAGGAGAAAATATGTTTGGTATGTTCAATCAAGAACTTTACAAATTTTATCAGTTGGCAATAGCCTTGCAGTTTTTAAAAATGGGCGATAAAGGGCTCGTTCAAGGCGAAAAAGATAGGTTTGTCGAATTTGCGAATAAACTTGAATTGGGTATTAAATTCGATAGCTTTGATGATCTTGCGGTAATTGTTAAATTTAAGATAAATGAAATTAGGGCAAATGAAGATATTTTTATCGGTACGCCTTTGCAATCCATTCATAAACTTTTTGAGGCTGGAAATTTTAGTAAGCTAGAAATAGCTAACATTATCTGGACGCTCATAAATTTAGCGTATGCGGATAGAAATTTCAGCGATGACGAAAACGTAGTTATTGACGATATTGCAAAACAATACGGCATTAAAGAGGATATAGTTGAAGAGTTAAAAGACTGCGCTAAAACGCTTATTTGCCTTGAGAGTAAAAGCAAATGGATAGAAACTACAAATAAGCCATACAAAGAGGTAAAAGCAGTAAAAGACGAAATAGAAAAAGATGAAGCCTTGGTCGCTACTATGGTAGCTAATATTATAAACGATAGCAAAATAGCTTAATAAAGGAGATAAAATGCCATTACCATTGATAGTGCCGATAGCAGTAGGTGTAGCTGGGCTTTTTGGAGCCGGAAAAACTGTTAAAGCAGTGATAAATAGCAAAGAAGCAGACAAACTAAATGATGCTGCAAGCTACATAATAAATAACTCAAAAGATAGTTTGGAGCTAGCCAAAGGCGTGTGCTCAAATAATCTTGAAAAACTAGGTTTTAAAAAAGCTTATGTGTTAAATGATACGGTTATTAAATTTATAGCATCTTTTGAAAAGCTAAAAAATGTAAATTTTCAAAGTTCGGTTGGTATGGATGAGCTAAATAAATTTATAACTGATGAAGCCAAATTTAAAGAGATAAAAGAAGTGTCTATTTTAGCTAGCTCTATTATACAAGGCGTTGGAGGCGGTGCAACGACTGGTGCAGCTATAGCTTTCGGGGCGTATAGTGCAGTAGCCGCATTTGGAACCGCATCTACAGGTACTCCAATTGCTATGTTAAGCGGTGCGGCAGCCTTAAAAGCAACTTTGGCATTTTTGGGCGGTGGAGCGTTATCGGTCGGCGGATTGGGCGCAACTGCAGGTATTATGGTGCTTGGAACACTGGCGACCGCACCTTTGCTTTTTGTGACGGGATTGGTTTCGGACTCAAAGGCTAGTGCAAAACTCGATGAAGCTAAGGCAAATTTGGCTGAAGCTAAAACAATAGCCGAAGGCTTAAAAAATATGGAAATAATGACATACGCCATATCAAGAAGAGCTCAGATGTTTAATAGGCTTTTGATGAAGCTTGATAGCTACTTGGCCCCGCTTATTTATGAGATGGAAAATATTATAGCAAGCAAAGGCGAGGATTTTTCAAAATTTGATAAAAACGAGCAAAAAACGATAGCAAAAGCTGTAAGCATGGTAAAGAGCGTTAAAACCGTCCTTGATACTCCTATTATAGATGACAATGGCGGGGTTACTGAGCAATCCTTAGAAGTTATTAAGAGTTTAAATTCTCAACTTTAAATATTTGATACCGCCTAATTGGGCGGTATTTTCTTCTATTTGACACAACCTGTCAAACCGAAATTCTATAATCTTCTAAATTTTTAAAGGAGACGAGATGACTACGCAAGGTATTGCCCTAATAAGGGAAGCATTATATAGAGCCAAAGATTTGGATCTAATAAAGGATATTTTAGAATTTGTTAATGAAATACATAATTTAAAATTAGAAAAAATTAGAAAAAATAGCAAAAAATTTAAAAAAATAGATGAGTCCATAATTTCTAAGTGTTGGCCTTTACAGCATCAGTTTAGTTCAGTTTATTTGCCAAAATTATTAAACGATTTGCCGGATGAACTAAGTGAAAGCCAAGAGGTAGATGTTTTACAAAGTATCTTTGATGATTTTAATTTAGAAGAGGCATTGAAAAAAGTCTGTTCTAAGTTGTATGAATTATCTCAAACGATAGATAGCCAATTATTTAGTTTTTGCTACGGTTGCTTAGATGAGCTAAAGATTGCTGCACAAGATTTAGATTATTTTACTGAAAGTTACGAAAGAAAGATTCAAGATATAGAAAAAAAACTAGAAAAAGATGAAAAAATAGATATGGTTTGTTCTAATGATTTAGAAAAATATGGACTAAAATTTGAGGATGGATGGGCCGTAGACAAAAATGGAAAAAAGGTTGCACAAGCGCAAAATTTCATACTAGATCTAGATACAGAATATTTCGAAAATTCTTATTTAAAACTTTTGTATGGGTATGAAACATTGCTTATGGATAAAGAGGGAAATGTTTTTAAATATCGACCTCATACCATAAATATGATAGAAGCTCTAGATGATTTCTTAAATTGTAGTAAAAAATTAAAAGTTTTTTATAAAGAAAATACAATAAAGAGAAAAATGTTTCCAAATTGTGATGATATTAGAGTTTATGACAATATTATAGTGGTACATAAGTACGACAAATATGGAGTATTGGATAAAAACGGTAATAAAATAATACCAATTAAACTTACAAAAATATATCGCATACGTGATACGAAAAATTTTATTGTCAAAAGAGACGGAAAGGCCGGAATTATAGATGACAATGGCAAATTTATTTTAGATATAGAGTTTGATGATATTATTGAATCGTATTTTAATTATGATAAATATGTTATAGCTCTAGTAAAAGGAGATAGCGTAACTTTTGTGGATAAAAATTTAAATGAAATAAAAGAGCATAATTTTTATCTTTACGATAGCCGTGTATATGAAAAATATAGCTATCAAAATAAAAATTTAAATCAAGTAGTACTAGATGATTTATATATCTATAAGGAAAAAGGGAATTTGTATATCGTAAAAGAGAGATCTAAGTATAATGAAATCGTTATGAATAATAAGGGAGAGATTTTAAAAAATATATATCGTGGGAAGGTTGAATTTTTTGGAGAAAATTTTTATATACAAAAAGATAACGATTTATCTATTTTTAACGATAAAGGCGAAATTTTAAAAAGTTTAAAATGTGATTATTGCAGTTTAGAAGATAAGTATTTAGAAATTTCACTAAATGGTAAAAAAGGTATAGTAACTCCAAATTTAGATGTTATAGAAGCTATTTACGATCAGATCGATACTATAAAAGATTTTGGATTTAATGCTAAACTCGGTAAAAAAAGATATTTGATAAATAATAATTTGGAAATTATATCGGAACACGATTTTGATAGCATAAGATTAATATGGTGGGATAATGTATTGCTAGCAGGCGATAGCAGCCATCATCCATTTAGAGAAAAATGCTATTTACTCGACTTTAACGGTAAAATTCTACCGCAATCATATTATTTTGAGATACCAAAAGACTATCTAAAAGGATAAAAATGCAGTCTCATGACAAGATAGCATTTAGACTCGCTCAAATTTTGATAAAACTAAACGACAGAGCAAGACTCGGCATAGATGAGCTGGCAGAAGAGTTTAACGTAAATAAAAGAACTATTTTGAGAGATTTTGAGAGACTTAGCGTCTTGCCAATAGGAAAAGAAAACGGCAAGTATTTCCTAGAGGACTATGCTCTTGGCAAACTAGGCTTTAAAGATATAAAAGCTTTTGCTGCACTAATCGGCGCAAGATCGCTATTTCCCGAGCTAGACGATAGATTTATCAGCGACGTTTTGAATGAGAAGCTAAACAAGGCCTATCTAATCAAAAACCAAGGATTCGAAAGTATCCAAATTTCAAGAGACGACTTTGAAGCCGTGAGTGCGGCCGTAATAAAAAACCGTATCGTAGAGTGTGAATATAGCGGTAAAGAGCGCAAACTAAACCCGTATAAACTAATAAACAATAGCGGTATATGGTATCTGCTAGCAGACGACGAGGGCAAACTAAAAAACTTCACTCTCTCTAAAATAAAACGCATAAAGATAAAGGGTGATACCTTCTCTGCAAACGCCGAGTTTTTAAAACGTATCGAAAAAAACGACACCAACTGGTTTTCGGATGATAAATTTAAGGTTACGCTTGAAATCAAAAACGAAGCTATGGAGTATTTTAAAAGAAAAGAGTTTTTGCCAAACTACGAAGTAGTGCAAGAGGATGAGGATAAAATCATTATAAGCACGGAAGTAGCTTACGATGACGAGATATTGCGGGTCGTAAAATACTGGTTGCCTTTTATAAAAATACTCAAACCTAAGAATTTGAGAGATAAATTTGAGGAGCTACTCAGAGATTATTTAAAATGACATAACCTGTCGCAGATATTTTATAAAATCTCCTAAAATAGTCTTAATTTAGGAGAATGAGCTATGAAAGAAAATCTGACGAGTAAAAATTCGAAAAACGCTAGCGAATTCAAAAGTACCGGTGAAGATCTAAATTTAGATCTGTCTATCACTAAATACGAAATGGCTAGAGGCGTTCTTTTTAATCTAGTCTATTCCTTAGGGCGTAAATTGAACGAAGCCGACGTTTCGGTAGTATCTCTGGACGCAAACGCCAAACAATACATGCAAGACATTTATCTTTCGCTAGATAAGCAAGCGGAGGATTGGAGAAAGGTTTATTACGCCCAATGGATAGAAGACTTTACGGGTGTAATCAAAGATGTCAATAAAATTTTACACATATACGTTAAATATTTTAACGAACGCGACCTTCAAGAGGCTGCCACGGTGCACGACGTATGCAAAAGATTAGTATCGATAAATATGTTAAGCGATAATAAATTCGATAGAAATGCTAAACTAGATTTAATGATCTGTTTTAGGCGACTAAGCCATATTTTAAATTTGGATATCGTTTAGCGACTATATTTATAAGATTTTTAGCATTCCGTAATAGGCTTTAAAAGGTTTTAGGGATAATCCCTAACGAGGTGTTTTTGTCTGACTTGCCCAGATGAAATAAAAGATGGCTTTTTAATAGATGATATCATATGTATGCGAATAGTGAGCTGGTTATGGATTGTGTTTTTCGTTGTTTATTGATCCATTTAAGATAAATCAAAGAACATATAGCGAAATATTAAAAATCCATAAAATTAAGCATAATTTTATAATCTTAAATGGCCTTAAATTTATAAATCAATTTTTGCTCTTTATACTACAGTACTATCATTTTAAATAGTTTACTACACTCACTCTTCCCCTCCTTGATCAAAATTTACCTCTTCAACTAGATCCTTTAGAATTTTTGGAGTTACTGGCTCC
>NZ_PIRM01000012.1 GCF_003049735.1 Campylobacter concisus
ATTTTTAACATGACTAAAGTCTATACTATTGTCAGCTACTTTTAATGTATCAAATCCAGCTCCGCCGTCGATAGTCGAAGTATCTTGAATACTTGCATTTTTACCGATAGAGATAACATCATCTCCGCCGCCGCCGCTTACGGTAGAGTTATTCTTAACAGTTAGATTATCTCCGATAGTAATGGTATCGTTGCCGTCAGTAGCGTTATTTACTCCGCCGCCGCCTTCGCCCCAGTCTCCGTAGATACCGGCATTGCCATCTAGGGTTAGATTATTGCCTATAGTAATTGTATCGTCTCCTTGTCCACCTTTTACATCAGCATAGTTTTTAAACGTTACGTTATTTCCCATGGTTACCGTATCGTTACCGAAAGTACTCGCGTCTGTATCGTTCTTATCATTATCCATATAGATATCAGAATTATCTATAGTAACGTTATTTCCTATTTTTGCGGTATCACTATGGTATCCTAAGTGCATATGCGTACCTTCGCTAATATTAGCTCCGTCTCCGATATTTAGAGTATCACTTTGATCTCCAGTTATAAGCTGAGAGTGTTTAACAGTAGCACCGGCTCCTATATTAATTACGTCATCATTGGCGTGAAGATCTATTCTAGTATTGTGTAACTCAGCGCCATCTTTAATATTAATCGTATCTTTAGCAACAGCGCTGCCAAATGCACCAATTACGGTTTTGTCGTATGAGCTAGCATCTTTATCGCCAAATTTACCGCTAATATTAACCGTATTATCTCCGCTACTCCAGCCACCACCAAGAGTTATCTTAGTATTGTCAGATTCTATATTATTGCCAGTACCATCGATATTAACGGTATTTGTACCATGTCCTGTTTGGATATTAGCGTCTTTAAATTTACCGCCCTTAATATTGATAGTATCGTCGCCGCTTCCGGTTGTGATATTAGAGTTTTTAATTACGCCACCACCGATATTTATAGTATCGTTATCTTTTCCGGTGTCAATATTAGAATTTTCAACTGTACCGTTTATATTTAAAGTATCTTTTCCACCGTAAGTTTGTATTTCGGCATTTTTGACGGTAGCACCGGCTTTAACGTTTATGGTATCTTCTGAACTATAATAATCCCTATGATCTGATCTTATATAAGTTTTATGCTCGCCATAAAAAAGACTCGGATCTTGGTCGCCAAATACCGCACCGGACTCTATATTTACTTCATTTTTACCCTTGCCTAGTCCGATCTCTGCTTTGCTAAACGTACCGCCTCTTACATTCACCGTATCATTACCGTCATCGGTATAAATTCTTGTACCGGTTAAATTTGCTCCGGCATTTATATTTATCTCGTCGTTACCGCCGTCCATATTCACAAGCGAATCTTCTTTGAGCGTAGCATTATCTATTGTTAAAATATCATTGCCCTCGCCCATATCTGCTTTGACTTTTACCTTAGCTCCGCCGTGCATCTTTATCTCATCGTCTCCGCCGTGAGTTTGAAGATGATTGCCGACGTTAGTATAAGTAAAGTCGCCCGCTATATCTATAACGTCTTTATTTTGGCTACCCATAAGGCTTTTTACTTTAGCTTCGCCGCTTTGATGGAAATTCATATATTGCTCGCCTAGAGATGAAGATGCCTGTATAGATACATCTTTTAGTACGGCATTTCCGGTTACGTTTAGAGTAGCTCTGTCGGTAGATTTACCGCCTTCAAACTGCAATGTAGTGCCATCCAACTCGGCATTACCGTTAATGTTTATTTTATCGTTTGCTCCGGCACCAGTATTGATATTACCGCCTTTAACCTTAGCATTATCTTTTATGGTAATAGTGTCATCTCCGGCTTCTCCTTGAATATATGTATTCTTTAGTTTAGCATTGCCGTTTACGGTTATTTCGTCATTAAATTTATTACCCTCAATCCACTTAGAATCTAAATTCATGCCGTCTGTAATTTCTATTTTATTTTCACCGTATCCGCCGGATATCTTTCTGCCGCCTATTTGAGAATTTGTAAATTTCATTCCGTCATCACCGGAATAATTGCTTCGCATACTACCTTCTACTTCTCCGTCAACAGTAGCATTTTCGACAGTGATATTATCGTTATCCGATTTTTCAGCTCCGCCGTATATGCTAGGGCTTTCGCCGCGTCCGCCGCTAACGTATCCTTTTACTTTTGCACCGTCTAAAATTTTAATAGTATCGCTATCTTCGTTGCCTTCTATGTTTTGGGTTACGACGGTATCGGTATCTTTTACGGTTATAATGTCATTACCCCATCTTCCTTTTATGTCGTCTACTTTAGCGCCTTTTTCTACCAATATCTCGTCATTGCCGCCTCTACCGTTTATAACACTAACGTAAGTTCCGCTATCGCTTACGGTTACCTTATCGTTTCCTTCGTCTGCTTGTACAAGATCTACTTTTGCACCTTTGTCTACAGTTATAATATCATCTCCATTACCGGCGCCTATAAATTTAACTTCTGTTCCAGTTCCGCTTACTTTTATGGTATCGCCGGCTGCACCGTTGTCTTCTATATCTATATTTTTCCCTTTGCGTGCTTGTTCTGCTTTTTCATATACATCGTTTAGAGTTTTTGTATCTCCATGTACTCTTTCCACTTTAGAGCCGCTATCTACCGTTATAGTATCGCTTCCGCCGTTGCCGCCTATGCCTTTAACTTCGGAATTATTACTTACTTTTATGATATCGTCTTCAGAGCCGCCTACGATTCTTGAAGTTACCTTAGAATTATCTACCGAAATTTTATCTTCGCCCGAACCGCCGGAAATACCAATTGTCTCGGCGCCGTTTTTGAGGTCGACGTTGTCGTTTCCGACTCCTCCGTGTACGGACGTTATTTTTGTACCGTCTACGGTTATTTTATCTGCATTATCCGATCCAAACACTTTTAAACTTGGATTAGGATTTACTATCTTAGCTACTGATCCATCATCCGGATAGTTTGAAGCTTTTGCCGTGCTAGTCACCGCTAAATCTTTAGCGTTATCTTGACCAATAGCAAGATTACCGTCTTTACTTACATACCAACCGTTTTTATATTCAAATGCGCTAGGAGCGCTAGGATCGTTAGGAGTTAGATAATCTCTACCGTCGGTATGTCTATATACGTGATATCCGTTAGGTATAGAAGAGGCAAACGAGTCTAAGAGTGCAGAAGATGTGCTTTCTCCTTTATACGCCGACAAAGGAATTTTTATACTTCCTGCTGGTAAAGCAGGTCCTGTTGCTTCAGCTCCAGTTCCAGCCCCAACAGCACTTCC
>NZ_PIRM01000013.1 GCF_003049735.1 Campylobacter concisus
ATTTTTAACATGACTAAAGTCTATACTATTGTCAGCTACTTTTAATGTATCAAATCCAGCTCCGCCGTCGATAGTCGTATTAATTAGTGTTGCGCCTTTTTCAACTATGATAGTATCGTTACCAGTCGTTAAACCATCTATGCTATCACCATATATAGAAGAATTTTCAAATCTAGCTCCAGCTTTGATATGGATTGTATCATTACCAGCATCACCCTCTACTTTAGCATTATCAAATTTTCCAGAGTTGACGAAAATTGTATCATTTCCTGCTCCGCCGTGTATGCCGGCATTATGATTACCTGCATTTTCGCCTTTAAATTCTGCTCCATTAACATTTATTATATCGTCACCAGCATCTGCATACACATTAGCTTGATTAAATTTGGCTCCGCTTTCTAGAGTTATAGTATCTACACCGTTTCCAGCAGCTATATAAGAGAAGTCTTGGAATATAGTGCCATTATTTATAGTGATTGTATCGTTGCCATTACCAGTATCTATAGCAGATAGGTTACCATCGGCAAGTTTTAAGAACGTAGTATTTGTAACTTCTACCGTATCGTTGCCATCACCGGTATTTAAAGCAGAACTTTGAAAGGTTGTGCGAGCATCGTCAGGGTTGCGGTTAATAGTTATAGTATCGTTGCCTTCTGAAGTATTTATAGTGTTATAGTTAAATATTGTTCCTTCTTCGATATCAACATCATCGTCGCCTTTATCCGTATCAACTACCGCATGCGTTAAAGTAGAATTGTTAATCACCACGTGATCTTTGTCGGCACCGGTATTTATAGCTGTTTTTTCGGTAGCTGTACCATTAAGTTTAGAATCCCTAATTTCTACGTCGTCTTCGCCCGCACCGGTATTTATGCTATTTTCGCCTTCCATTAAAGAGTCACTTTGTATTTGCACCAAATCGTCTTTGCTACCGGTAGTTATCGTAGTCTTTTCGACTTTAGCTTTGTGTATCTGCACATGCTTATGGTCACCGTCACCCATATTTATCTTTACATCGTCAAAATCTGATACTCTATTTGCATAGTTACCGCTATTGCCTAGACCGCTTAGTAGTACAGTATCTCGGCCGTTGCCCGTATTTATCTCGGTTTTAGTCGCAATAGGTTTTGAATAAGGCTGAGTCGGATCCGAAGCATAATCTGCACTATGATGTTCAAACGTAACTATATCATTGCCTTCTCCGGTTTCCATTTTTACAGAATTTAAAGACGATCCATCAAATACTTGAACGATATCACCGCCGTTTCCGGTATTAATATCGGTATATTTTATATTAGAGTCTTTGATAGTTATCATATCAGTATCGTCACCAGTATCTATTCCTATGGTATTATATTCATCTTCACCCTCTACTGTAGAGTTATTTATATTTATTTCGTCTTCACCGGCATTAGTACTTATACTAGAACCTAGTCCCTCAACTTTTGAACCGCTGTTTATATTTATGATATCTTTACCATCTCCAGTGTCTATGTAAGATTCTTTAAATACTGCATTATTAGTTAATGTTATTTCATTGCCGCCATTGCCGTTTACTATACTACCGCTATCCATAGTAGCATCGTTTATAGTTACTTTATTTAGGCCTTCTCCTAATTTCATTTTGACACTGGTTAGCTCAGCTTTATCGCTCACATTTACGATGTCATCTCCAGCTCCAGTGCTAATACTAGATCTCCTACCTTCCAGTGATTTTTTTAGATCGGTCTTAATATTGATCGTACTTTTTGTACCAGCATCTTCCGCTACGATTTCAACGCCCGTAGTAGTAGCTCCTTTTTCAAAATTTATCGTATTTTCTTTGGCTACCACTTCTATTTTAGCATTAGACATAAATGCTCCGTTTTTCACGTTTAGCTCAGAAGTATTACCTTGTTCTCCTTTATCTAAAGGACTAGCAGACTTACCCATATGTATAGTAGCCCATTCAGATCGGGCACCGTGAATGTTAGCTCCAGAATTTACGTTTACAGTGTCATTGCCGCTTCCGCTTCTAATTATGGTACCTTTTTTTAGCTCGGCTCCAGAATTTACGTTTATAATGTCATTGCCGCTTCCACCGTCTATCACACTAACTCTCTCATCGGTTACATCAAACGAAGCGTTTTCAATATTTATTACATCATTATCGGCACCGGTCATTAAGATAGATCCTTTAAAATTAATCTTATCTGCAGCAGTTCCTTTTAAATTTACGATTTCACTTCCAGCGCCCATATTTATTATGGTATTAGTTAAAGTGACACCAGGAGCTATATTTAAGTTGTCCGAACTTGAACCGGTGCTTATATAAGATTGACCGCCTATGTATTCATGAGTAAACGGATCTATTTCATAAGTACCGGTACCTGTTACGTCAGAAGTTATATTGATCTCGTCGCCCTTTACGCTGCTATAAATTTTAGTATCTATATTAACACCATCTGAAGTAATCTTGCTTCCATTATCTCCGCCAAATACGCTAAGATCGCTTGAAGGGTTTACTATTTTGGCCACATCTCCAGTATGATTTGCCGAATTAGCACTACTTGTTAATACCAAGTCTTTAGCATTATCTTGACCAATAGCTAGCTTGCCGTCATTACTTTTAAACCAGCCGTCTTGAAAGGTAAATGTATTTACTCCAGCGTTAGGAACTAGATAATCCCTACCGTCTATCCATCTAACTATACTATAGCCATTCAAAGTAGATCCGGCATTAGACATATCATTTACTAGACTTCGCATATGAAAAACGAATCCGTCGTTTATATTTTCGTTTAGATATGCTGATAAAGGAATTTTTATACTTCCTGCTGGTAAAGCAGGTCCTGTTGCTTCAGCTCCAGTTCCAGCCCCAACAGCACTTCC
>NZ_PIRM01000014.1 GCF_003049735.1 Campylobacter concisus
TTTGCCACATTTCCTAGCTAGCTTCTTTTTATTCTCTATAAATTCAAATAGCCCAATGCTATTTAGCTTAGAGTGGACAGGAACAATCCTTGCAGAGTTTCTGGTCTTTAAAGTTTTGCTCTTACCTGTTTTTACATCTACTTTTGTATTTAAACTAAAGCATACTATGTTATATTTTTCAACTATGTCATCTGTGTTTAACTGGATTATCTCATTTAGTCTCATGCCGGAGTAAGCTGCTATATGAGTAACGAAAAATAGCTCATCTTTGCTAATTCTTTGACTTTTAGTATCACCATTTGATCTAATCTTACTAACAAGATCCAAAAGTGCATTTACGTCACTATCTTCATAAGGGTTTTTATTTGTAACATCATCTTGGTTTAAATTTATTTGTAGATCCACAGCAGGGTTCTTATCTATATATTCGCTATCGTAGCAGTATTTAAAAAACTCACTAACTCTAACAATATACTTCTTGATGGTTGATTTAGAAATTTTTGGTCTATCTTTTGCCAAAGCTATGATCTCATCTATGCTCTTATCTTTATAGAGACTATTTTGAGAGAGCTTGGTTGGTAGTTGTAGCAAGATATTTCTGAAATTTAGCAAGTCATCTCTTTTTATCTTTTTAATATCTAGCTCATCACCAAAATTCATAGACATTAGCCGTCCAACATGTCTAACAAGACCAAATGTACTATCACTCCAGTTGTTTGAAATGCTCGTGTTTGATATATAGTTTTCAAAAGCACTCTTTAGCGTGACCGTGTCAGCCTTACTCTCGCTTTTAGTAGATGAGCCTAGCTGCGATATAAAGCTTTTAGCTCTATTTGAGAAGAGCTTTTGAAAGAAATTTATAGCTTCATTGAAAGTCATGCCACTAGCATCACTTGTATCATCTATCGCAAGGTTTTTAGCCTCAATGTCACTTAAAACTATGCCCTTATCTTCATATTTATCTGCCTTATATAGCTTTACCTGACCGCCAAAGGTAGGATCATCTAAATTTCCATACCCAAATTTTAGATCATCACTTAGCTCGTTGTTTCCATCTGGCGATAACTCACAACCAAATATTCTTAGGATATCGTTTTGTGTGAGTGCTCCCTTTTGCCTAGCTAGCTCATTTATGGCATCTCTTAGCTCACTAACAGAGTGTTTTAAGGACTTTTTAGTGAAAGGCAGCACCAAATTCTGCCTTTTTAAAGTCTCTATGTCGTCTTGATAGCTATGCAAGTTACTATCTTTAACGCATTTTGCTATCTCGTCTTTGGTGCCATTATCTAAATTTGTGCTCTTATGTTTTTTACCAAGTGGTACAAATGCTTGTTGCTTATCATTTAGTAGCTTTTGATTTTTGCACATCTTATATGATATGTGATTTATGTTATCTATCGTTGCCTCAAGCACTCTTTTGCCAAGAAGCTTTTTGGTGTGAGAGTCAGCGCAAGATAGCTTTTTGCAGATCTCATCAACCTCTTTTGATATGACACTGGGTAAGCTATCTTCTTTTAAACTCTGTTTTAAAAACAAATTTAGTGATAGTAGTCCATCTAAATTTATATATCTGCCAAGCATATCATGCTCTTTGATACTTTTGGCCTCCTTGGCTTTTAAGAGCATAAGCACCAAGTGCTCTATAAGTTCGCTGGTCAAATTCATCTTCCATGCCTTTTTGATAGCGTTAAAAATTATAGAGTAGATCTTAGCACGATTTTTTGCTGTATCAAAGCGTTTTGTGAGGAAGGAGGTTATATATTCGGTTTTATTACTAAAATAAGGCCTCAGATATATTGGGATAGCTACTCTAAAGTAGTATATGCCATTTCGTTTGACTAGATATTGCATATTTGTTACCTATGCAATATAACTTTGTAGCAAAATGTAGCAGATATTTAGTGTGAAACTGGCTGTGTGCCGTCTTTTTGGTGCTTACACAAGGTTTATTTTTAAACCCTCATAAGCCGGAGGTCGGGAGTTCAAGTCTCCCCTTTGACACCAAAATATCCTATTTTAGGCACTAGCAGTGATGCTTTTGTTCTTTCCCTTTCTTTAAAATTTCCTTTAAGAGTGGAACACTTAGTTACAAAAGTGGGACAGTCTCTTAAAAATTCCAATGATTATAAAGCCATCACCCTTTTAATACCATAAAAATA